>QMWE01000027.1 GCA_003661465.1 Hadesarchaea archaeon | reverse complement strand
TTCGGGCCAGAAGTTCTCGGGCTGCGAGGGGGTTTCGGGTGGATGGCTCGAGGCCGATAGGGGATTCGTCCCGGCTTGGTACTCCTGGAGGTTTGTGTAACCGTCTCCGTCCTCGTCGGCCTCTGCGTCGGTGGGATCGTTTGGATCCAGCCCGTACGTATCCTCCCAGCTGTCGGGCATACCATCGCCGTCCGTGTCTTTTTCGATCTCGCCGGTGTAGAGCCTGATTTCGTCAGGCTCACCGTATCCGGCTAGGATCTTACTTCCATCCTCGGAGACCCTCACCCATTGAACCCATCCTCCCTCCTCCTCCCAGAGGGTTGATCCGGTGTTGTCGAGAAGCATGATTCCCGGTCCTCCCAGCGCTATGTATTTCCCATTTTTGGTGATGTAAACTGCGTTGTGCCCCACGGGTCTCACCCTCCTCCAGAGAAGGTTTCCCTCACCGTCCAGACAGTATATCCCGCCCCATACGGTTCCGGCTACTACTAGGGACCCATCGGCGCTCATCTTGCCGTCCGTCACGACCTGTTCTGTGGGGAAGCTCCACAACAGGTTTCCATCTCCATCGAACATGCGAACCTCGTGGCTCTTTCCAGCGGTCACTATCCGGGAGCCGTCTTGAGAGATATCGAGAACGAACGGCACATACCCCCCGTGGAACCTTCTCCACATGAGCGATCCATCCTCTGCGTTGAGCACGTACAGGTAATCGCTGGAATTTCCCACAGCCAGGTATGCATCGTCCGGACTGAAGGTTATCTCCCTTGCCCAATCTCCCGTGTCGTACTGCCAGAGGAGCTCTCCAGTATCTACATCGAAGAGCCCGACGCTTCCGGCTCCCCCACCCTCAACAGGCCCGGCGGCCAGATATCTTCCGTTGTGGGAGAATTCCACTTCTCTAACCTCTCCTCCAGCTTCGTGCGTCATGAGAGAACCCGTGATCCGATCGTAGAGGTACAGTTTGTCGTCGGGATTGCTACTTCCGGCGGCCACATATCTCCCATCCTTCGAGATGTCTATTCCCCATACCTGCGCGGTGGTCTCTTTGTCCCAGAGTTTGGTCCCGTTTCCGTCGTAGAGATAGGCACCGTAGGTCACCACCTCGTTTGGGGCGGGAGGGTCGTGTTCCCCGGTTGACGCGGCAATGTAATCCCAGTTCTCCGAGGTTGGGGCCTTCCATACACCGAATCCCAGCGAGTTTTTCCAGGACAGTTGATAGCTGGCAGTTCGATCCTTCCTTTCCAGATAAATATCTCTCGTCAGGATACCATCCTCTGGCGGCTCGATCTCGTTTTCGTAATAACTCCGGTAACCCTCTGCGTGAACCTCCATGTACAATGAAGGGGGGCTTCTTGTTCTGTAGTTTTCCCAGATTTCGAGGAGATATTCATGAGACAGAGTTGGTATCTCGTATCCTCCGTCTACCCCGGTGGTCGCCTGATCCCACCAATTCGTATTCCAGAGGTACAGTCTGACTTCTGCGTTGGGAATAGGCTGTTTGGTGAGGTTGTCGTACACCACGCCACGCACGGTAGACCCTCTGGGAAGGGAGTAAAAGTCCCCCAGTGTTTTCACCTCGGTCGTGATGTCGATTTCTGCGGTTGTGTTTGGATCACTCGTGGAACCCACGGTGAAGGAGAGCATAAGTCGGTTGTCCGATCCGGTCCCGGTGGGCTCTACCACTACGGCGTGGTATCCCACCTCTCCAGGATTCAGTTTGATGAATCCCCCAGCCCCGAGCACGAGCCATCCTTCTGGGGCGGATTCCCCCTCTACGGCGATGAAAAATGTGTCAGGTGCGTCCCCGGTGTTGGTGATCGTTAGAATATATTTGAAGTTCGGTTCGAATGGGGAAACGATAGTATGGAAGTTTTCCGCGCATTCCACGGATACTCCGATACTGGCGTCTACCGGAGTTGCCCATACGAGCAGACCCATGACCGCAAACGAAAGGGCCAATGCTCGCTTGTTCAAATCTCCACCTATTTCTTTTTTCACACCCCTTTCAATAAAAATATGGTTGTGATCTTTATCTTTTGTGGAGGGGAAGATCCCCTCCGAAAGAGTGGAGATGGAAGCGAGCCGAATATTTTCGGTGCCTCCCCTCCAAAAAAAGATACTCGTCGAAACCAGTTTTTGGTGGCGAAGGCCAAACGAGTTTCGGGCCACGTGTCGAGTGGGGACTCAACTGGGGCCAGCCATGGTAAATGGGATGGGAAAAGGTGAAAGATGAAGTGTTCTCACGAGGGCTCAATGGGGATGGTCTGACCTCCTCGAGATAATGTTTTATTGATATGGATAAATAATTTATATGGGCGTGGTACCGAGAAGGGGGAAATATGAGACTGGCAGTCAAAACTCTTTTGGGAGCTCCGGAAGGGGGTGCTATCGGTGAATAAATTAATTCGTTTGTTGGCAGTAGGACTTATATTCACCACGGTTGGAGCGGCAGCCGCATCCGTTCTTCTTGGGAGGGGAACTCTCAACGTAAATGTGCTGCCACCCATCAAAATTGGGGACTATGTGGTGTACAGCGATGCAGGAATGCCTTCAGGTTCCGAAATCTGGACTTGGGATGGTAGTGAGTGGGGATATCCCCCAGGGAGTTTTGACGGGACTTATGAGGGCGAAAGCGCTCCAGAAGGGGAATTTTGCTTCAAGACGACAAGCGGTGGGTCCTCCAACAATTATGCCGGATGGGGAATCTTTCTCATTTATCCCTCTGATCACACGGTTGACCTGTCCAAGTGCGAGAACCTCAAATTTTGGGTGAAAACACCAAAAAATTTGAAAATAGAAATTCAGATGATCGATAGGAACGGTCCAAAGAAGTATGTGTATATCAGCAACTACGGATGGGATGGAACCAATACTTGGCAGGAAATAGAGATTCCTAAAAGTGCTTTCTCGGGCGCCGATTTCACCAAAGTGTTCAGCCCTTTTGCAGTTACCATTGCGGGGGGGAACAAGACATTTTACATAGACTATGTGAGATGGGTGGGAAAACCGGGATTTTCTGTTTCGATTAGCCCCCACGTGAACACTGTGCGGGTCGGGAGTTCGGATACCGCCACCGTGTTAGTCGTTGGAAACTACGACAAGAAAGTCACATTAACTGCCGAGGGGGTGCCGCCCGAAGTGAATGTCACGTTTAGTCCGAACGACAGCGTACCAACGTTTGTTTCGAGCATGACGATTCAGGTTGGTGAGCATGCGAGCCCGGGGATCTACGATCTCGTTATCAAAGGAACAGGGGAAGATGAAACAGTAGACACGTGTTCTTGCAGAGTGGTGATATATGACTCGGAAGATGACTGGCCGACGCTTGCTCACGACTTTGCTCGCACGGGGTACACGATGAGAGCTGGTCCATCCGATAACAACCTGCTTTGGAGTTATAAACTCGGGCAGCATCTTGGAGCCACAGCGCCGGTGGTCGCGGACGGAAAGGTGTATGTTGGGACGAGCACGGTTTACACGGGAGGACGGAACCCCGGCGTGTACTGCCTGAATGTCGACACTGGAGCTTTGGTTTGGAAGTATGTGGTCGGTAGCACAACTACAACTCCGACGGTTGAGGACGGAAAAGTGTACTTCCAGGCAGAAAGTTATGTGTACTGTCTCGACAAGGAGAACGGTGACTTTATCTGGAAGTATCCTACCGGTACTGGTCCAGGCTATGCATCTCCAGCCGTGATAAACGGCAAAGTTTATGTGGGAACTACAGGATCTCTTGGGGCTCTTTACTGTCTCGACGCTGACACAGGTGATCTCATCTGGAAGCTTGACGGCGAAGTACTGTCTTCGCCGGCGGCGGTGGGTGATAGGGTGTATGTCGTGATGAACGTTGAACTTGATCCTAAACTATATTGTGTCGATGCCAACACCGGTGCTTCTCTCTGGACCTACGGGGTAGGCTGGAGCCTTTCCGCTCCGGCAGTCGTGGGGGATAAAGTATACGTGGGCTCCGGTGAGAACAAAGTTTATTGTCTGGACGCCGTTACCGGGAGCTACCTTTGGAGCTACTCAACAGGGGACCGGGTGGATTCATCTCCAGCAGTTGCGGGTGGCAGGGTGTACGTGACTTCGTGGGATGGAAATGTCTATTGTTTGGACAGCAGCACGGGTGGACTTATTTGGAAGAAGAGCGCCGGAAGCCTGACATCGGGTTCTCCCGCCGTGGCAAACGATAAGGTGTATGTTGGAGCGTACGGAGAGGTCTATTGCTATGATGCTGATACTGGGGATGTGGTGTGGAAATATGAGACACCCTCAGAGTGGGGTCACATAAAATCCATCTCTGTTGCGTATGGTAGGGTATTTTTCGGAAGTTTCGATAGTTACGTCTATTGTGTTTGGTAAGAGCGCGGTTGCACGTTTGCTGTTATCGGAAATCGAAGGCCGGATTTGGTGTGGGGCGATGGGGATGTGAAATCCGGTGGACAAATATCCGTTTTTCCATGGCAGGGAGGCTGCAGATAGTAAGAATCTCCGGTAAGGATCGCCCCCTTTGAAAAAAGTTTCATCGCTAGAGGTGGCCGCGCTGTTTAACTTCTGCGATTGGAAGTCTCCTGCGAAAGCCAGGGGATCGAGTTCGGTAGGCGGAAGCAGGAACCTGTAGTACCCGAAAGGGTAAACGCTTCCGCGAAACGCGCTCCGAGCAGAGGCGGTGAGGACGTAACGTGAAGGAAAAGCGGAAGCCCTTCGAAAGCGAGGGGAGGAAGTCACCTCTTCCTGAGTTGAAAACATAGGGGCTGAGTACATCTTCAGCCATGGCGATGGGATCTGCACATCTGAAACTTTCTTAAGAAGTCAAAACAATTAGTGTCTCGATGAAAATACTGGCGTCGAACCACAGCAGTTATCCCCGCGTGGGCGATGGGCCCGGGGAGCAGAAACACAGGCAGGCCTACACCCGGATGGAACGCGGTGAGATAAGCGAGGAGGAGTTCGAAAGGGTGCAGGACGAGATCACCAAAGAGGTGATCCAACGGCAGATATCGGCTGCTCTGGATATCGTCACGGACGGCCAGATAAGGTGGCATGATCCGATCTCCCACCTGGCCAGGCACCTGGAAGGATGCGAAATAAATGGTCTTCTCAGATTTTTCGACACCAATTTTTACTTTAGACAGCCGGTGGTGAAAGGCGACCTCAGGCGCAGGCGCCCGATCCTCAAAAGAGAATTTGAATTCGCGAAAAAAGTGTCCGCAAAGCTGCTCAAACCCGTGATCACCGGGCCGTACACCCTCGCCAAGCTTTCCATAAATCGGAGCGGTTCGGGCCTGAGATCTGTGGTGAAATGGTTTACAAAAGTGGTCTCAGAGGAGATAGCGGACCTTGTAGAAGCCGGTGCGAGTTTGATCCAAATAGAGGAGCCGGCGATACTCAGAAACCCCGGAGACTGGGAGGTTTTCCAGGAAAGCATCGAGGAACTTGTGTCGTCAAAGGGGAGCTCAGACCTGTTGTTGTGTACGTACTTCGGGGATGCAGCACCGCTTTATCAGAAACTCTCAAAACTTCCGGTGGATGGTTTGGTACTGGACTTTACATATAGTCCGAAGTTGCCGGAGACCATTTCACGGTTTGGTGGTGGCAAAAAACTCGGACTTGGTGTGGTGGACGGCAGAAACACCAGAATGGAAAATAGTGATGAGATGACTGGGGTTCTGAGGAGAATCATCTCAACGTCTGGCCCGGAGGAGATTCACGTGATGCCGTCGTGTGGTCTTGGGGACTACCTGCCCAGCGATGTCGCCTTTCAAAAGCTCAAGAAAGTCGTAGAGATAACAAATACTGTGAGGGCGAGCCTGTGACCCGAAAAAAACTGGAGAAACTTGGGTTAGATCTTCCTCTGCTCCCCACAACCACTGTGGGAAGTTTTCCCAAACCTCCGTATCTGCTGAAGGCCAGACGGGACTTCATGTCTGGGCAGTTGAAGAGTGAGGAGCTCAGAGCTCTCGAAGAACGCGCTACCAAGGAGTGGATAAAATTCCAGGAGGACATGGGACTCGATGTGCTGGTCGATGGCGAGATGTATCGTGGGGACATGGCGACCTATTTTGCCAGAAATCTGGATGGATTCAAGATCAGCGGACTTGTGCGAAGTTACGGAAACCGGTATTACAGAAAGCCAGTTATCACTGGAGAGGTGAAGTGGCGGGGACCCATCACGGTGGATTGGTGGCGGTTTGCACAGGAGCTGACCGAGAAACCCGTGAAGGGAATGATAACCGGGCCATACACGATGATGGACTGGTCTTTTAACGAATATTACCCAAGTCGCCGCGACGCGTGTCTGGCGATGGCGAAAGCATTGCACGAGGAGGTGCGGGCCCTAGCTAAGGCGGGGGCGAAGATAATTCAGGTGGATGAGCCCGCGATCTCCGCTAGACCGGAAGAATTGCATGAGTTCGCGGTCGAGGCAATGGAGATGGTCATGAAGGGCGTCGATGCATACTTCATTACCCACATATGCTACGGGGCTTTCGAGTTCATCTATCCAGGAATGTTGGATCTGCCAGCGGATAATTTTGACTTGGAGATGTCGAACTCAGAGCTTGACTTGATGGACATGTTTCGAGCTCATCCCTTCACAAAAGATCTGTCGTTCGGCGTGGTGGATGTACACTCCCATATCGTGGAAGATGTTGAAACGGTGGAGAAACGCATACGTCGAGCTCTCGAGGTGCTCAAACCGGAACAGCTGTGGATCGACCCGGACTGTGGACTGAAGACACGGACGCATGATGAAACGCTTGGCAAACTGCGGACGATGATGGAGGCTGTAAAAAGGGTACGGGGAGATGTGACATTAGAGGCCCGAGTGAGGGAATGACCCGAAAGATAGTTATTGTCGTAGTTTTCGCGTTTGTGGTGTGTTTGGTATTTGCAGTTTTTCTGTTGGTCTCCAGGGAAGAAGAGAAGAAGATAGCCGAATTTATGGAGTACTGTGACTCGTTTATTTATCTCGACACGGACGGAGATGCTAGCTGTACGATGGTGGTGAGTCTTCCACCGTCAGAACTCTCAGATTTCATGAAACAACTTGTTCAGCTGATGGGTACCGAGACAATAGGAAAGTCATACGAGGAGCAGACGCTCGGTTCGTACGCTAGGTGTGGCATCGAGGTGGAAAACATTACCTATGAGGTCACAGGGTTCGGCATAGACGACAATTTTGAATTTACCCTCTCATGGGAGGTACCTCACATGGCGCGCTGGTCGGATAACAGGTGGACAATAGATCTCAACTGGATCGACGCAGAGAGGGCCGCCGAGGAGACGATCGCCCAGATGGAGTCGAGTTGGGTCATGGTTCGAAGCATAGCGAATATGCTCGACATTGATGTGGCATTTGAGATATACTCATACAGAAGCGTAACGGTTCTACCTGAAGGTGCTACGAATGTTCAGTTTTCGGTTCCAACCACGTATGAATTTTTGGATTATGGTGGCGGATCTTACAGCGAGGGTTCTGTAGGGTTAAGTGAGGTTGATGGTAGAATCGCCATAGTGGAAAACGGAGTAATTGTAACCGCAACCGAAAATGAAATCACCCTCACCCCCCAGCAACTTCTCGAAAATTATTTCACATATACCATAAGTTATGAGGGCGTCCCACCTGAGAACCCTTCTTTTTTCAGGTCATTGGATGAAGTTCGTTTGGATCTGAAATATGGAAAAAAACTTGATAATGACTACTCAATTTACAGAGATGGTGTTTGGTATTCACTTACCCCTTCGCAGCTGTTGTACTACACAGCCGAGGCCATCGTGGAAATAAATCGCGAAAATTCGTTTTCCGTTCCCCAACCAACCGTGAACGTACTCCCGCCAGAAAGCGAGAGCGGGGATTGGAGTGCCAGCTGGAAAGACATATCCAGAGATGAATACGTAGCTCTGGCGGAGGCCGTCTTAAACGACATGGAGGCGGATAATGTGGCTCCCGGTTGGGTCTTTTCGCCGATTGGAAAAATTCGCTTTAGGGACATGTTGTACACTTTCACGAGAGTTCTTTCATCCTATCACAAATTGGGGGAACTGCCAGAAACGATAACATTTGCACCATCACCCGCGGGTGTTCTAATGTGGGAAGAGGACGTGATCCCGGCTGAGGACGCATATTATTTGCTCTCGGATTCGTACGTGATAGTGGGTGGACCGGAAGCTTCGGCTGTATTGGAAAATTTTCCGGATAACCTCGATAATAGGGCTCTGGCTGAGGAGATCTGCAACTGGACGGGTTCAAACATCTCCTACGGATTGTACTTCAAACCGCCGACCTCCGAGGATCTGCTGGTGTCGAGGAGCGGTCAATGTAGAGACTTTACAAACCTGTATCTTGCATTGGCTAGGACGGCTGGGCTGCCCGCCAGACGAGTTTCTGGATGGATTCAATCAGGATGGATGCCACCATCTGGATGGGAGTTTGTGGTGACCACCACACCTGATGGGAAGACGGTCGCCAGCCACGCTTGGGTCCAAGTGTATCTGCCAGGTGAGGGGTGGGTACCGGTGGAGCCTCAATCAAAAAGACCGGACCTTTATGTCGGATCGCTTCCATATGAGGTATACAGAAAATCTGAGCAGACATGGACAGGGGCACTGGCGGGTTACGAGACCGCAAATGGACTTCTGTGAGGCGGTCAAATTGGCACAAATCCGCTACATAGATGGAGAGACGTTGAGGTTCATCCTGGAGGCGTCCCGATCATGTCATCCAGATGAGTTTGCAGCAGTCTTGCGCGCAGATGGTGAAGTTGTAAAAGAGGTGCTCTTGCTGCCGGGAACCATATCTTCAGACGAGTCCGCGTTGCTCAGACTTCATATGCTACCGATCGACCCAACCGTGTGTGGCACGGTGCACAGCCATCCCTCTTCAAGCATGCGTCCTTCGGGGGCAGATCTGATACTTTTTTCAAAGTTTGGCAGGATCCACATCATAGTTTCCTTTCCATACGATGAGAGGTCATGGAAGGCATATACCCATAGTGGGAAAGAAATTGAATTGGAAGTTGTTGGGTGAGTTTTTGTGATGTGGGAAAACTGGAAACCAAGATACATGCAGATCGTTAGACGATTGAACATTGATCCAAAAGCAGATGAAAATGCTGCAAGGGTGCTTGAGGGTTTATTGCCAGAGTCAGATCTTTCCGGTTTGAAAAAAATTGTACATGGCCGGGAATGCGTGATATTCGGGGCGGGCCCGTCACTGGAGACAGATTTGGAAAAATTGGAACGTGGTGGTTACCTGGACTACGTCCTGATCTCCGCTGACGGCGCGACTTCGGCTGTACTAAAGTATCGTAATCCGGAGGTCATCGTCACGGATCTTGATGGTTATGTCGACGATCAGGTGAGAGCTTGGAAAGACGGTTCTTGGATGGTAGTGCACGCTCACGGCGATAACATTCATCAGATACTTCAGATCGTGCCAAAACTAAAAGGGCGCGTGGTAGGGACGACCCAGATCAAACCTTTCGGCAAGCTTTTCAACTTTGGCGGATTCACGGATGGGGATCGGGCGGCGTTCATGGCACACGGGCTTGGAGCATCAAAGATATACCTCGCCGGGATGGACTTTGGCACAGAAGTCGGAAAGTTTTCTGGACAAAAAAACCCCGCTAGGAAGGCAATAAAGCTCAGGATATGCAGAGAGCTTCTTTCCTGGCTCG
>QMWE01000026.1 GCA_003661465.1 Hadesarchaea archaeon | reverse complement strand
GGAGTTCGTGCCGTTTTCCTGCCATCAGCTGAAGGTAGACCGGGAACTCGAGGGTGGTTTCCTCGATCAGTGGTTCCAGTATCTTGTTATCTGCCGTGATGAGCGTTACCCTGCTTATCTCCACGCGTATCCTGTCGTAGACTCCGGGCTGAAACGTGAAAGAACTTTGATTCATTCGTTTCATCAAATGAACTAAATCCAGCACCTCGTTGTCAATGAGGGGCACCCAACAGGTCGAGTTCCCCAGCTCGACCGTGACCACTGCAAGGATGCTGTGCACGTTGTAGCCCAATATGCGTGGGTATTCGTTTCTCTCCAGCCTCGGCCGCCACACGGTCTCCATCACATCTATATCGGGATCCGTCAGGCTCAGTATGAGGATTGGAAGCGAGGGGACACTGGGCTGGAAAGTGGCGCTGGACTTGACATGAGTGTGAACATGAATCATGACATGAGTATGGGCATAAATCACCATCACCTCGACCCTGCTCCCGACTTTAAGCCTGTGGTTCTCAAACACCACCCTCATCCGCTCGGCAACCTGCAACAACTCGGAGCCGTTGGGCGTGACCTTCACCGCGTTGTCCCTGTCGGAGTCCAGCTCGATCTCATCTCCGTCCTCCTTCTCTCCGCGAACCTTCACAGTCACTTTAGAGACATCAATCACGTCTCCACCCACATGGTCTATCACCACCTCGACCTTGTTCTCGGGCTCGAGCTGAACCACGCTCACGCGGAGCAGCGGGTGGGCGACCGCAGTCGCCCAAGGAAAATTGGAGTAGAGAAAACAGACACCGGCACTGGCTGCTATTACAATAAGACCAATAAGGACAACCACCGCTATAACGGTGGAGATGCCCACCTCCTGGCGGTCCTTCATCGCTCTTGGGTTTTTGTTTTGAACACTAATTAATTTTTTATCTAATTTTGGACTGATTTTGATTTGAGAGGGACAAAATTGTTCGAACTTTCGAAAGAGGTAGAAACATCCGACGACCAGCCTCAGCCTTCCCTCTTAATAAAAAATTGGAGATAGAAGCAGCGGGGGAAGGAACTAATCGCTAAAATCATTTAACTCTCGGTGAAATCTCCCTACGCACGCAAGAGAATGGAGCCACTTTACCGTCCCTTTGTGGATACTATCCGTATGATGTCCCCATCTTTCAGCACGTGATCCTCGCCCAATCTCCGCTTAGTCCTAGCGTCGACGGCGTGAAGAAAGGAATCTCCCAGATCGGAATGAATCAAATATGCAAATTCGCGTGCCGTAGTTCCTTGCGGGACCAAAAACGCATCTGGAAGGACATTGCCTTTTTTATCCGTGAGCTTCACTTCGTCGTCGACCGGATACACCACGATCAGTTTCAACATCTCATAAACAGCCTTGTCGATGACCTGCTGGACTCCAGTGGAACCCCATTTTTTCATCACCGCCGAAATTTTGTCCAAGGCGTTTTTTTGCTGTTCGCTCAACGATTCCGCCCTCAGCACGGAAAATCCGCCATCGCCGGGGTTGTACCTCACCAGACTTTTCTCGGCGGCCCTGCGGAGGATGAGTTCCGCTTCGGAACAGGTGGGGATGACCGTGTATCCCCGATCACGTATGAGGGAGATATTCCTCTCTGCTTCCGGAACGTCGCACTTATTTGCCGCTATAATTATTGGTTTGCTACACCTCCTGAGCTCACTCACGAATTTAAGCATGTCTTCGTCACTCCACCTTTCTGGATCCGCTCGATCCACCGCCGCCCGCCTGAAAGCCTCAGCCACGTGAGACTCTTTTACACCGAGTCCACTCATCCGCTCCGCTATTTCCCGCACTAGATCGAGTTTTTCATATTTCGCTCTGCGCGCGAATCTTTGCCAATCTCGAGCGAGGATACCGCGGAACCACATCGTAATTTCTGTCTCAAGAAAATCTATGTCTTTCATGGGGTCGTGTTCTCCTGCAGGACATGGTTTTCCCTCCCCATCTGTGGAACCCGACGCATCAATTATGTGAATGAGCACGGACGCCATGCGCAGATTGTCCAAAAAACGGTTGCCCAAACCACGCCCCGCATGCGCGCCCTCAACCAAACCCGCAACATCTATAATCCTTACAGGAACATGCCTGACCCCATCCACACACCTAGAATTTTGAGGATTGCAGCGAATCTTGAATTCCCTGCATGGGCACCTGCTTCGCACGTACGTGACTCCGACATTCGCATCGATCGTGGTGAACGGGTACCCCGCAACCGGAGCATTCGCAAGAGTGGCAGCGTTAAAAAATGTGGTTTTGCCTGTATTTGGTTTGCCCACCAGTCCCAGTTCAAGCATCTCAACACGTCTCGCCGTGCTCGTACCAGCCACGCTTCTTCAATTTCCCAAAGCTTCTGAGTCCGTGTTCAGTTAACTGGCGACGGAGCCGTTTAGCGTAACTCGGCTCGATTTCCCCCCTCTTCTCCATGAACTCTATAACCTCAAGTGCCTGCGCATCGTCCTTGCACCGTCGGAGAAAATCCACAACGGTTGGCTCATAACCCTCTATCCCATATGCTGCCTTCTCAGCCTCATCAACATCGCTCCTGACCGCTTGAATCCTGATGGTTCCCCTTCCGCTCATTTCCTTCGCAAGATTCGGATATTTTTTCCTGAACTCTCTCTTATCGTACCGGACCATTTCGGGACACCTCCGGTACCCACTTTTTTTTCTTCACCACGGGCTCGACAAACACCATAACGTTTGGCGGAACGTCTTTGTACACGACAGCTCCGGGTCCTATGGCCGAATTGGGACCTATCTTAACTCCAACATTTATCGTGCAATTGATCCCGGTTTTTACGTTGTCAGCTATAATCGTGCCCAACTTGCGTCTTCCGCTATCGATCACTTTTCCTCCAATTTTCATCTTTACGGGTTTTTCGTCGAGACGTAGATTGGCTATAGTCGTCCCGGCGCCCAAGTTACAGTTATTTCCAATTACGCTGTCTCCCACGTACGACAGATGGCCTATATTTGTATCGTCCATCACGATCGAATTTTTAACTTCAACCGCATTTCCGATCCTCACGTTGTTCCCAATGCTCGTGGAAGGCCTTATAAAGCAATTTGGACCGATGTCACAATTTTTTCCTATGTAGGTCGGACCGCGGATGTAAGACCCAGATCGGATGATGGACCCATCCCCGACATACACGTTATCCTCAACGTTTGCGCCTACCTCGACCTTCCCGTGAATCTCGCCTCGTTGCCCCCGCAAGAAGTATTCATTCGCCACCAACAAGTCCCACGGCCTACCTATGTCGGCCCACAGGTTGAGCGGTGAGGTATAAATGGCCTTACCCTGATCTACCAGGATCTGCATGGAAACGGTGAGCTCGTATTCTCCGCGTTTTGACCGTTTTGTCTTCCGAATAGCATCAAAAATTACCGGATCGAAGAGGTATATGCCGGCGTTTGCCACTCTGCTCTTTATCCGTTTCGGTTTTTCAACTATCTCAACGACCTTCTTTCCTTCCATGAACACTATTCCAAACTGCTCCGGTTCATCCACCTCTATCGTCCCCATTATTCCCCCAAAATCCCCGTTCGAGCTGAACTCTTCGTGAGACTTTAAAATGCGATTCAACGACTCCTGATCCACCAAGATATCTCCGTTCATGACCACAAAGCGTTCGCCCCCGACAAAGTCCTCCGCCATCAACACTGCATTAGCTGTTCCAAGCAATTCCCTTTGATGCAGGTACTCCAACTTTAAGCCCAATTTTGAACCATCTCCGTATCGATCCATTATCTGTTCTTTGCCAAACCCGACCACTATCCCAACCTCGTTGATACCAGCGTTTTTCAGGAGGGCAAAAACGTGGTCCAGAGCCGGCTTTCCGGCCACCGGCAAGAGAAACTTCGGTTTCGTGAAAGTAAGCGGGCGCATCCGTTTTCCTAGCCCCGCTGCGAGCACGACGGCTTTCAAATTTACCCCAATTTATTGTCTAGTGAGGGTAATAAAAATGTGAATATGTCTATCGTGGGGTGTGCAAAATGTCGCCCAAAATTTTTACCATCATGCGAAGGAGGTCCGATGCACGCTCCGAGGATTTGCTTTCCGCAGTGACTCTTATGTAGGGTTCTGTCCCAGAGGGTCTCACGAGAACCCAGCCGTCATTGAATTCCAACCGGGTGCCATCGACATGGGATACGCTCAGAACGTCTGAGATCTCCTTTGACCTCAATCCAACTTTTTCCATGACCTGAATCTTTTTGGAATTCGGGCACGGGATCTTTTCTCTCGCTGTTTGATAATTGGGAAGTCCATCGAGCAATTCGGACAACTTTTTTCCGGTGGAATCCATAAGCTCCAATATCTTGATTGACCCAAATGGCCCATCGGGTGCCAAATGGAAATCTGGAAATATCCACGCGCCACTAGGTTCTCCACCAAATGCCGAATCATGCTGCTTGACCGCCGCAGCGACGTGAACATCCCCAACTGGAGTTCTGACCACTTTTCCTCCATGCTCTGCAACGACCTCATCCACGACCATCGAGGAATCAACTGTCGTCACCACCGTCTTTCTATTTTCTGCAAGCTGACCGGCCGCAACCAATGCCAGTAATTTATCTGGCTGAACAACTCTCCCCAGGTCATCCACAGCGGCCACCCTGTCTGCATCTCCATCATGTGCGATACCTAGATCGGCTCCAACAGTCTTCACCGCTTTACATAGTCCCTCCAGATTTTCAGCGGATGGCTCCAACCCGCGTCCCGGGAAGGTACCATCCGGGTGAGCATTCAGCGTTTTAACCTCGCACCCAAGCTTTCGAAATAGAAACGGCGTGACGAGCGAGCCACTTCCATTTCCACAATCCACCACAATTTTATATCTTCGTTTGAGTCTCACCCTCGCAGCAGCCTCATCCACGTAGCTGCTCAGAATGTTCGCCTTTTCCACCTTGCCGATCCGGTCCCACCTTACGCGTTCCATCCGTTTCTCGAAGTATGCCTCTTCGATCTTCGTTTCAAGCTCGGGTGTGTACGCCATGCCGTCCGAGTCAAACAATTTAATCCCGTTGTATTGCGGTGGGTTATGGGAAGCCGTGACCATCACCCCGGCTACGGCCCTCAATCGTCTAACGGCAAAGCCAACAACAGGGGTTGGAACCGTGCCCACCTGTCTGACCCTACACCCCCCGGACAGAAGACCGGAGATAAAACTATCTTCCAGCATGACACTTGAAACGCGCGGATCCCGCCCAACCACCACCGTTCCGGAGTTCCCGAGATGGGTAGCAAATACCAATCCGAGATCCATCATGAGCCCAGGAGTGATCTGTTTCCACAGGACCCCCCGGACACCAGACGTGCCGAACAATTTTCCCATGGGGACCACTAAGCGGGACGGTTTAGGATCTTGCTTTTATAGACCTCAACCCTATGGATCGGACAGTACCGCTTCACCGCCTTGTAGATATCGGACGAAAGTTTTCCCAAGACCATTTCTTGGACGAATTGATCAAACGTGCGCTCATTTGCACGGGCCTCGACCACTTTTCGCATCTCTCTTCGGATCTCCTCAAGCTTGGAACTCTGGACCCGTCTCATGGTCGTCACCATCGCGCTGACCCTCATCTTGTAGTTGTCCTGGGTAGTCACGGATTGAATGCTGTCTACCTTTCCCACTCTGCGCCTCACTTGACTTCTGATGTAATCCCTCGCCATTTCATGTCCTATGAAATCTGTCATTGCCCTCTCGCCATCTACCCGGCTCACCTGAAAGTAAAGCTTGATATGCGATTTAGAAAAATCCTCTATCAAATCCCCCAAAGTCGTCTCGAATACCCGCCCAATGAGCTGTTCCGGCTCTAGTGCTAAGGTCTCCCCTACCCTAGCACCTCCAAACATGGAGGGGGCCACTATCTCGAACCATTTTTTTTCCCGCCAAGACTTTTTCAATATCCTCTTTTTTTCCTCTGGCATTATTCCACCACTCTGCGTGCGGTTGGCAACGGGTGAACCCGCTTCCTAACCATCTCGGGCCAGTCCAACGGGTTAAAACCATGCTGGGCGAGGAATCCCACAACCCAGCGGCTGGTTCCGAAACCACAACAACCCGTCCAGACCTCCCTATCTTTAACTTCTTTTATTTTAAAACTCTTCGCAAACTTGGCCTTGTGCAAATTGTAAGAGCCGATCTCCAGCCAGTCTCCCCTGTATGGGAGAACCACCTCCAAGTCATATGTAGCCACTCTGCTGCTGTCACTTGTATCTATTTCTGTTTCTCCTTCACGCATGTAGAAGGGAGTAGCCACCGACAGACGCCACTCGAGCTCTAGATCCTCCAGAATCTCCATTCCTTTCTCCACGACTTTTTCCCTTATCTCAACCGCATCCTTCGGTGCTCCCACAAATACGAATTCTATCCGTCTGAACTCTTGAGTACGCACGAGACCTTCCACCCCACCTCCTTCCCACCTGTAAGTCCACCCGCTGCGGTCGAACTGTTTTACGGGAAGATTTTCCAACCGCAGGCGACTCGAAGAGAAAGCCTCGTAAAATGGCTCACACTGGGCGGGAGAGAGGACATATGCAGGCTCTTTAAGTACTCTTCCCAATTCCCTGAGCGGAAGACGTTTGGTGAGTCTGAGCTTTTGTTTGAAGGTGGAAAAAGCCTCCGGATCTCTCGGAGGTGGACACACATAATACATTCCCTCAGGAACTCCATCCAAATACCCTGGCATTCGCTGCATGACTTCCAAGGGGATCAGCTTTGGGAACATTACCTCTTCAAATCCAAGCGGACGCGCCACCCTCTCGATTATGATTTCCTCAAGCGCCCGCAATAACTTCGTGTATGGTTCGGTGTATATCCACTGCCCCCTCCCTGGAAACTCCACCACCCAACCCAGCTTCTTTGCGACTTCAAATGGGTCTTCCTTAAATTTGTGCTTCCGTTTCGGCCCGTGTCGGATCACTTTTGGCTCCACCGTCTTCGTCGGTTCTCTGGCCAAGATCTCCTCGACCATAGTGAGAAATCTATCGATTATCCTTCCCCTCAGATCGGATTCGGCAAGATTTTTGAATGAGATTTCGACGCCGTCACTCTTTATTTTTATTTCATATGGCAATCGTCTAAGTTCAGCTTTTGCGTGATCTGAAATGTTCGTTCGGGATATGAAAACTTTGCACTCATCGGCAGTTATCTCCCGTAACCCCAGTTTATACTTTTTGCCCAACTCAGCGCCAAGAAATTTGGCTATCCGCAATAGAGCATCATGAGCCCTAACGTAGCGACCAGATTCGAGCTCAATTTCCAGATTTTTCCCCGTCGCTCGCCACTTTACGACTTTTGCGGCCTCTGTTTCTCTACCCTCTGGGACGCCCCTCATGAGTAGAGGTTTAGTCCTCTCAAAGAGGACCCCCATATCCGCCTTAACGGGTTCCAGTTCCCTGCTGAACGTCAACTTGGCCCTGAGCTCAAACTTCAACTTATCGCCAAATCCTCATAACCTGCCCCATATGAAAAGCTTGCCCTTCAGAGCATGCTTTCCGCCGCTAGCGTACAAGCAAGCACATCGTCGATGGTCGCAAGTAGGGTCTCCACCCTTCCATCTAATTGCACTTCAGTCACCGCTCTTTTTCCATCCCGTATCGTAGACACCCTTAGACCTCTTGGAACTCTCAGATTATCTGGCACGAGTGCCGCCACCACAGCCTTGCACACCTGTTCGTCGGCGTACGTGCATGTAATTTTGGCATGCATCCTCATCTCATCGCCCTGGATCATTTTCTTCCAAGAACCCTTTCGAATATGTTCAAAAACTCATCTATTTTTTGCATGGGAATCCTTCCAGCTGCAGCCACATCGTGGCCACTTCCATGACCCCCAATCTCTGCAACTGTCTTTGCCATGGCTTGGCCCACATCCACACCCTGAGCTGCCAAAGCCGGAGTACTCCTAGCCGATATCTTTATTTTATCTTTGTCCGTCCTGACTAGGCCAAGTACAGGTCTATCCGTGGGGATCAACCCCGACTCGATCGCCAGAGACAAGGCTTCGCCCACAAAACCGGGCCCAACAGAACTACCGAAATTGAAATACCTAAAACTGGGAAAAAGTTTAAAGGACCCAAGTTTCTTCACGAGCTCACCTAGGACATTTAACATCTGCTCCTGATAACTACTCATAACCGCGAGGGCCTCCGTAGCAGCGTCTTCATCGCCCATCGCTGCAGCGAAACCAACCTCTGGTTTTCTGAGATTACCACATGCATCCAACATCATCGCATATTCTCTGAGGTCTCGAGGACCAACCAGTTCGTCGGTGGTGAGAGAATAGAGTTTTCCCCAGAGGGTACGGCTGAACTGTTCATTTGTTGCGATGGATCCCACGCGCGCAAATATCGCTTCCGCCAGTCGTCGTTCAACTTCCTCTCCAAGATCACATAAAGTGCTCTCGTGGGAAATGCCAAGCGTGTCTACCAGCGACCTGCAGGCCCTCAAACTACCCGACAAACCTAAGATATACGGTCTGATCGACAATCTCAGACACTCGACGACCGGATATATCGTGCGACCTATAAGCCTCAGACCCTCACTCTGGTACACTAACCCAAGGTCAATTGCCCGTCTCACCAGATTTTCGTTGACACCCGTAAACCCATCCAGAAACTCCTGGCGATCCCCTATCGCCCCTGCGATAGCCAAGCCAGCCAATCCACGGAAACGCAAATCTACGTGCTCTACCACGGAGTACGTTGACCCGCTCGCGCTTACGTCTCTTCCTCCGTTCAGACCACACATATGTGGATTTAAGCAGGCCAAATTGGGGTGTTCCACAAATGGTCCCGGGTGATGATCTATCACGAGAACGTCCCTGTGCTTTGCCAGGATAAATTTATGAATGGCATCCATCTGGCTACTCCCTTGGTCCAAAAATATGAACATATCATGATCCTCCTTTGCCAGCTCCGCTATCTCATTGGGAGCAAGCGGGAGCGTAAATCTGACCGTAAAAGGTACGTTATAGCGGTAGAGACATTTCGCGAGAATCGCAGCGGAAGCTATACCATCAGCGTCCAAATGGGAGAGGACCTTGATACGAGTTTTGCCGTCAAGCCTCGATCTCAAAAATGAAGCAGCTTCCTCCGTCGCATGCCGAAATCTACGCAATTCTGCCCTGGACATTCAAAATTCACCTTTTAACAGCCTTTTTTCTTTGGTCAAACGCCGATATAAGCTCTAAGGGTTTACTTACCCACGCGCCAAAAGTGCGGCCCGCTCCCGGTCATAACGCCAGTTTTCCGGCAAGGCTCCTTTTCTCTTGTAATATTTCGCCAGTTTGTTTATTCGAGCCTCAGTCATCTCCAGAGAACGCTTGACCTTGAAATCTTTTGGATTACGCGCCAGATGGTTGTACAACCTTACAGCCTTGAGGATCACCCTTGAGAGATCTTCCGGGATATCGAATTTTATTCCATGTGACTCTAAAATCTGCTTTACACTTTTACCTGTGATCTCCTTGACGCTGGGCACCGCATACTGATCCCGGAGAATCAAACCTATCCTACTCGGCTGTACCCTCTCCTTGCCTAGTTTAACAACTAACTCTTCAACTTTGGCGGGAGGGAGCACGCTCAAACGCGTTTCCTCTTGAGATCTTTCGTCGGGGACCATCCACTCACCGATCGACTGTTTTTCTTTGTTTAAACCACTTGAAAAAGGCTTCGATTGCCCTTGC
>QMWE01000025.1 GCA_003661465.1 Hadesarchaea archaeon | reverse complement strand
CCCATTCAATGCTGTTAGTACAGCGACCCCTCTCGGACAGTGGCATGCAGGCGGTGGTTATACCTCCGTTTCTAGCCTCTTTTTTGGGAATGTGGGCGGATGCATCGGTGAAACTTCCGCGCTTGCCATTCTCGTGGGTGGGCTCTTTTTGATAATGATGAGGTACATTGATTGGAGAACTCCTCTATGTTACATAGGGACGGTTGGAGTCCTAATGTTTGCGCTGGGAGAGGACCCGCTTTTCCATATGCTTGCTGGAGGACTGTTTCTGGGCGCGTTCTTTATGGCGACGGATTACGTGACGACTCCCATAACCAAAAAGGGAAAGATAGTCTTCAGTGTTGGAGCAGGAATATTAGTGGTAATGATAAGGATGATTGGCGGTTTTCCAGAGGGTGTTCTTTTTTCGATTCTCATAATGAATGCCTTTACTCCTTTGATAGATAGGGCAACTAAACCAAGAGTATATGGAACCAAGGCAAAGTTTTTGCGGGGCGGATAAATGTCAAAGTCGAGTGTTTTAGATGTGATTAAAAGTAAGTCGGTGGTGGTTCTGACGTTGATATGTTTGATTACTGGAGGGATGCTTGCGGTGACCTATAACTTAACAAGGGAAAGGATAGCCGAAGCTGAACAGGCGGAGATAAATCAGGCCCTTTCGGAGATTTTCCCGTCTGCGGAGTTTGTGGAAGAAAATGATTATTACATGGCTTTGGAGAACGGAGAACTCATTGGATATGCAATGATTGTCGAAGGGAGGGGATTTGGAGGGAAGATCAAGGCAGCGATCGGAATCCGTTTGGACGGAACGATACAGCGGGTGCGTGTTATATCCCACAGTGAAACCCCTGGTCTTGGGTCCAAAGTGGCAGGGGACGAGTTTTTGGCGCAATTTGAAGGAAAAACCCTGGAGGAATTGAAACTAAAAAAGGAGGGCGGTGAAATAGATGCAGTTACGGGGGCAACCATAAGCTCAAGAGCGGTTGTGGACATCGTTCGGGAAGAACTTCAAAAGATGATGGGTAGGCTGGCGGAGGCCCAAGAATGAAGTTTCAGGAGTTCACCAAAGGGATAATAAAAAATAATGCCGTATTTGCTCTAGCCCTAGGGCTTTGCCCGACTCTTGCCATTACCACAAGTGTCGAGAACGCGTTGGGGATGAGTCTCGCATTCGCTTTTGTTCTCATCTCCTCCAATCTCATTATATCGGCTCTAAAACGCTTCATCCCGCAAGAGGTGAGAATCCCCTGTTTCATAGTTATCATCGCAAGTTTAGTGACAGCAATCGATCTATTCATACACGGGTATTCTCCGACGCTTTACGAACACTTGGGGATATTTCTTCCACTCATCGTGGTCAATTGCATTATCCTTGGCAGGGCCGAGGCGTTTGCGTCAAAACATTCAGTATCCGATACTTTTCTAGACGCCGCCGGAGTAAGCGTGGGATTTGCACTTGCGATTATTTCCGTGTCTGCTATAAGGGAATTGTTGGGATCTGGGACTATTGTGATCTTCGGCCACGAAGTAGTACCGGCTTTTACTTCGTCCCCAGCAGTGGTGATGCTGCTACCACCTGGAGCATTTTTAACCATCGGGATCTTGCTCGCGCTGTTAAAGCGGGCGAAGGTGATATGAAATGGAAAATTTACTTGGGATAGCAATTGGAGCAATTTTGATAAACAATATCGTGTTGACGAAGTTCTTGGGCCTCTGTCCGTTTTTTGGGGTTTCGACCAGATTAAAAAATGCCACGACCATGGGGCTTGCAGTCACCTTTGTGATGACCGCCTCCTCGATCCTCACGTGGCTGGTTTATGAATATCTCTTGGTTCCTCTTCACATCCAATATATGCGGATAGTGGTGTTCATTTTGGTGATAGCGTCGTTTGTTCAGCTGACGGAAATGTTCATAAAGGCATCCAGTCCGACGCTTCATCGGTCGCTCGGCATTTATTTGCCGCTGATCACCACAAATTGTGCTATTTTGGGCGTGACTCTCATGAACACCGTAGTTGAAGGTTACTCTTTGATAGCCGCCACCGTAAATGGAGTAGCAACCGGTGTCGGTTTCATACTGGCTTTGGTGCTGATGGCTGGACTCAGAGAACGTTTGGAGTTAGCCGACCCTCCCCAGGCATTTCAGGGTCTGCCACTGGCGTTCATCTCGGCTGCGCTGCTGGCGCTAGCCTTTCAAGGTTTTAGCGGGATGATTTTGTGATAGAAGAAATCATTGTGCTTGGCATCCTAGGGTTGATTTTTGGCGCTGGGTTGGAAATCGCGTCACGAAAGTTTGCCGTGGGGGTGGATGAAAAAATTAAAAAAGTCAGAGAACTGCTTCCAGGATTGAACTGTGGTGCATGCGGGTTTGGCGGGTGTGAGGATTATGCATCGGCACTTGTTAAGGATCCATCTCTGATTGATAGATGTCGAATTGTTTCTTCAGAAAATAGGAATAAAATAAAAGAATTACTTGAAATCTAAAAAAGACATTAGGAACCGTTCAAAGAAAAATCCCATGAATTTGAAGTTATCGTCTGTCCATCGGACGTGACGATCAATCCTTTAATCCCCAGGAAATCCAACAGCTCTTTTCCGTCGTCAGGCCCCATCACGAAAACTGTGGTGCTTAGCGCATCGGCATCAATACAGTTCTCGGTCACCACCGTAACACTCATGCACGCTTCCGCTGGGTACCCGGTTTTCGGATTGATGATATGGTGAATCCTTGTACTTCCCAGGAAAAAAAATCTTCTGTAGTCACCGGATGTAGCCACTGCCTCATTCTCCAATTCGATTATACCGAGCCATTCGCTTTCCTGTCGAGGATGCTGAATGGCAACCGTCCAGGATTTGGCTCCTATTGTCCTTATGTCCCCACCAACATCAACTAACGCCTGTTTCACGCCGCTCTTTTCGAGCACCTCGCACGCACGATCTATGGCATATCCTTTCGCTATGCCTCCGAGGGTAACCTGCATCCCCTCTTTGAGAAACCTAGCTCGCCCATTTTCCTCGTCTATCACTAGGTTTTCCCATCCGACGAGTTCGAGCTCATCACTTAGGTCAGTTGGGTCAGGAATTTTCCCTTGAGTTTTCACTTTTTTCATCCACATGTCCACCAACGGTTTAACTGTTGGATCAAAACATCCGCCTGATATCCCGGAATAATACAAGCTTTTTTTCAGCACATAGATGGTCTCCGGTGATAAGTTCACCCAGCTGGTCCCGCTGTGGTTCAGAGCGTAGATTTCACTCGATTCTTCTTCGGGTGACATGAGCCCCTCGACTCGAATTATCTCGTTGAAGGCGTCTTTCACTGCTGTGGTCGCTTTCTCCGTGTCGTTTTCGATAACCGTTATTGAAACGGTAGTATCCATGGCCACTCCCGTGAGTTTGACACGGTCACCGTTGACTGTTATCTGAGAGCTTTGCACACTCGTAGAACTTAGCATCAGAGCTGTAATGAGAGCGACACCTGCTAGGCTTGCGGCTATCTTGCCAGATCCACCTCGAAATTTTGGGAAGAAAATCAACCCAGCTGCCAGAGCAACTTGCAGTGCCAGCACACTGGACGCCAAGCCCAACAAGCCAAAAGCTTTTCCAAGTGAGGTTATGCTAACGATCCCCACTCCCAATGCGAAGAGGTGGGAACCCAGCACCACGTGGGCTTTTTCCTGAGCGTAGAGATCTGCAGTTTTTATCCCCGCGATAGTTGCTGGAATTATCGCCAACCCCATGATCTGAATCGATTGTATTCCGTCGACGAAGTTTGGAAAGAGAGGAGGTACTACCAAAAGTGCGAAAAGGGACGCAGCCCCTGCGAGTACAAGTGAGGCAAGAATCCCGCATGTTTCTATTCTACTTGTTTTTTCCCCTGCGGACTTTTCGGGTAATAGATAGAAAAATAAAATCTGGGGCAATACAGCAAACAGGAGAAAAATGCGGTAAGCAAACTGATAGGTTCCAAGAATAGCCATTCCAAAGAGCACACCTATCAGAACTTTGTCCAGAAAATTAATTGCCACCTTGCTAACATCTGCTCCCCATGTACTAACGGTGAATTTTATCTTTTTCCAAACTTCGCGGAGACTCACATCGAAACATAGGTGTTTGAGCCCTTTGAGTCCAAAAAGAAGATAGCTCGCTGCTAAGCCAGCCAAGATCCCCGCGACGAGCCCCCATGAACAGTATATCCATATTGGGAGAAAAAGCGAAATAGTTCGCACGCCAATCCACATCCACATATAGTGTTTGTACTGTCGTTTGGCAAGTTCAGCATAAGTCGTGATCGAGAAAAGGGATAAACCAACTGTAAGCAGACCCACCCACGGATCGAGTACAAGCGAAGTCCCAGCTCCAACAATTAAACTCAGCGCGAGCACTATCACCGCCGAACCTCCCAAAAGTTTGCTGTTTTTCTCTTTTAGGTGGTAGGTGACCATTGTCTTCCCCAGCCCAAACGTGCAGAGAGTCGATAGGATCATCGCTATTGAGATCAGCCAGCTCAAGTGGCCGTAGGCGATGGGGTGGATGAGCACAGCAAGGAGCAACCAAAAAATTGTCCCAAGTATCGCTGCTGTAACTTGTGCTATCACTACTTGCGCAAACCCATGACGATTTTTTGAAACCGCCCCCATATTATTTCACATCCTAGATTTCAGTCAGGAAAGTTTAAATACAATTATGTGCATATGCTAAAAACAGGAGATGAGAAAATGGCTTATGGTCAGGGGGGCTGGAGAAGGAGAAGAAGGAACATGTACTATCTCTCAGGTATGCCGGGATGGATGAGGTTCGGATATTCACCGGGATGGGTGGGCAGAAGTCCAACAGGATTGCCACCAACCGCGCAATACTTGCAGATGAGACAAGCTTCTCAACCTTACCCCTCACAAGTACCAGCGCAGACGACAGTTCCCACTCATGAGAACTGCGTTCATTTCAAGGATGGATTCTGCACGTTATATGGTACCGCTGTGGATCCCGGTGCCCCTGCGTGTCCAAGCTTCACACCGAAGCTCCATTTTAACAAGTAGGTAAAAAAAGAGTGCTGAAATACATAGATACTTGTTAAAATCTTCCAGACATTATACTTATTTTTGTGCAGCCACTGAGGAAAAATTCTGGGAAGTGGAGCAAGTGGAAGAACGTATGAAGGAAATGCAAGAACAGAAAAAGCGCATCAAAACGCGGATGGCCAAGATCAAGCACAAATTGGCGATTTTGAGTGGGAAGGGAGGTGTCGGCAAAAGCACCGTCGCCGCGAACTTGGCTCTGGCTTTGGCACGCAAGGGTTACAAAGTGGGTGTCTTGGATGCCGACATTACTGGTCCGAGTATCCCAAAAATCCTCGGCGTGAGGGGAAAACGGTTGACCACAGAATCATCTCTTGCCAGCATTCTTCCGGCAAGCGGTCCCCTCGGAATCAAGGTCATCTCCATGGATTTTCTGTTGCCCGATGATGAAACCCCAGTCATCTGGCGCGGCCCCATGAAATCGATGGCGATAATACAATTTTTAGCTGATGTGGAATGGGGAGATTTGGACTTTTTGCTAATTGATTTGCCTCCGGGATCAAGCGACGAGCCTCTCACGATCATGCAAACTATACCCAGCATAAGTGGAATCGTGATCGTGACTGCACCCTCGGAGGTCTCCCAGATCGTCGTCAAAAGGGCTATCGGGTTTACAAAAGAACTGCGTGTACCACCGCTTGGGATCATCGAGAATTACAGTGGGTTCGTCTGCCCGAAGTGTGGTGCAGAATTTGATATATTGGGCTCTGGAGGGGGACAAAAGATAGCAGAACAGCTGGGGGTTCCATTTTTGGGCAAGATTCCAATAGATCCCAGAATATGTGAAGATTCGGACAGGGGGACACCTTTCGTCCTTGAACATGCTGAAACTCCTGCGGCCAAAGCTTTTATGCGGATGGTGGAAAAAATAGAAGAATTTTTAAAACGGCAAGAGGCACGAACTTGATCGTTGACGAGTTGTTGAATCTCACCGCAGGACAAAAAACCCAGATAGAGAACATGAAACTTTCGAGGGTATGCGTGGGCATCTGTTATACTGCCGTCATGATCGAAAATGGCTACGTTGGGCTCTGCCATACGCCGATGGAGGATGTCGGGTATCTGGTGGGGAACCCCGAACGGCATTTCCACGGCGCCAAAGCCTTGGAGACCGCCCAACTGGCAAAATCGTTTAACATGCTCGAAAGGGCTGTCGGCGTTGCAACGTTAAATGCCCTCTCTCAATACGTGATGGATCTAGAAGGTCGAGAACGGCGGTTTGAAATCGACGTTTTAGATGCTATCGAGATAGGAGAGGACGATACCGTCGCAGTAGTTGGCTACATAAGACCGCTTGTTGAGAAGTTCAGGACAAGGACCCGCGAGGTGTATGTGTTTGAGCGCAACCCTCGGCTTAGAGGCGACGCTTTGCCCGATACTCTCGTTGATTCGATATTGCCCAAAGCAGATGTCGTGGTTATAAGCGGAGCAAGCTTGGTTAATGGAACGCTTGATAAGTTGCTCAAGCTATCTAAAGGAGCTAGATTCGTGAGTGTTGCTGGACCTACGGCTAGCATGTTGCCAGAACCGCTTTTCGAACGAGGAGTGAATGTCGTGGCGGGTGTTCGTGCAAGGGATTCTAAAGTGCTGGATGCGGTGGCTGAAGGGAAGGCATTTAGGAGCTTTAAAGAACTCGTGGAAAAGTACATCATAAAGAAAGACTAAGCAATACGCATGAATTTCAGGGGGCCTATTGAGGATCACAAACTTTATTTTAGGAAAATCCTAAAAATTTGTGTGATGTTTTTGAGTGCCGAAATAAACGTGACTGAAAATGAAGCTAAATATCTGAAGTTGATATACAGAGAGCAGTATGAGAGGTCAACCAAGCTCAAGACTACCGCCATAGCAAGAGCTCTTGGAGTTCGGCCAGCCACAGTCACTGAAGTAATTCAAAATCTTTCCAAGAAAAAGCTTCTTCGATACAGACGCTATTATGGGGTCGAGTTGACGAAAGAAGGCGTCGCAGAAGCCCAGAAACTGTTGAGGAAGCACAGGATATTGGAGGTGCTTTTTACAAATCTCCTTAACTATGGAGCTCAAGAGGCCTGCGACGAGGCTTCCAAACTGGATTATCACGCTTCGAGGAGCCTCATAAACGCTATTTGCCAGGCCTATGGACACCCAAAGATCTGCCCGTGTAGGAAGATAGTCTTCAGCGATTCGGAATGTAAAAGACAAACGGGAGGGTGAAGCAGTTGATCTCAGATGTACTGATGGAGACCCTCAAAATCTTGGCCATAGTTTTCATCTTAATGGTGATAATTGAATATTTGGAGCTCAGAACCAGAAAAAAGATGAGCAGCTGGATGATCCGAGGCTCGTGGAGGCAATATGTGATCTCCTCCTTTCTGGGTGCGACGCCGGGATGTGTGGGCGCATTTGCTTCAGTTTCGTTTTATGTCCACGGATTCATGTCCCTAGGGGCGATAACGGCCACCATGATCGCCACCTCTGGAGATGAAGCTTTCGTCATGCTCGCGAAATTTCCAGAAATAGCGTTGGGTTTGTTTGCGCTTCTCTTTATACTCGGAATCGTGACTGGTTTCTTGACTGATGCCTTTGCAAAGAAATTTGGGATAAAGCGATGCAAGAAATGTGTAATTGAAGAACATCTAGATGAGTATACAAAAGTTAGGAAGCATCACTTCCTTAGAGAACACGTGGTGGGACATATTATCAAACAACACCTTCCGAGACTTTTTCTATGGGTCTTTTTTACGCTGTTGGCGATTCGGCTCGCTCTCGCCTACACCGATTTGGGAGCAATCCTTTCTGGCTTGCCCGTGCCCGTGTTGATAATTTCCGCTGCGTTAATTGGGATAATTCCAGGATCGGGGCCCCATTTACCTTTTGTTTTCTTATTTGCCGAAGGACTCATTCCTCTTTCGGTGATTCTGACAAGTTCTATAGCACAGGACGGGCACGGCCTGCTCCCCATGCTTTCCTACACGGTTCGGGATTCTTTAATAGTCAAAGTCTTCAACGTGATTTTTGCTATAGTCATTGGCCTGCTTGCGGCGGTGCTGTTCGGGTGGTAGTTTGATACCCGTGTTTATTCTCTCGTTTGTAAAAAAAGACCACCAAAAGCTACTCCCAAAACTTTTAATGTGGTGTTTAAGATAACAATTAAAGCAACTACATTGTAAGTGGAGATGATAAACGTGGATGAACTAGACGAAATACGTATGAAGAAGTTGAAGGAGATGGAGCAGAGATATCTTAGGAAAGAGGAAGCGATCGACAAACCCATTGAGGTCACGGATCAGACGTTTGATGACACGATTAAGAAGTACCCTGTCGTCGTGGTCGATTTTTGGGGCCAGTGGTGTCCCCCCTGCCACATGATCGCACCTATCATCGAAGAGCTGGCCAAAGATTACTCGGGAAAAGTCGTGTTTGGTAAGGTAAACGTGGATGGGAACCAAATGGTTGCGGCTAGGTATGGCATAATGGCGATCCCAACTTTATTGTTTTTTAAAAATGGCAAATTGGTTGATCAAGTGACTGGGGCCTTACCTCGACAAGCACTAGAACAGCGAATAAGGAAACTACTCTAATTTTTAAAACACGATGTTTTTATTCATCCGACCTAAATAGAAACTGTCCTGTCTTACTAGGAAGTGAAAAAACTTATGGTGAATTGTGCCCTCTGTGCGGAAAAATCGTGTTCGAAGGGAAATCCATGCTCCGTCGGAAAATCCATGAGGGAATCTGCGCTTCGGGAATACCGGAAGGAGAAGAACCTGAAACTCTACAGGGCCTCGAGCTCGCTCGAAGCCGAGGGATACATGAAGTACACACGGATCGAGGAACTCATTCGTCTCGCTCGGAAGCTGGGGTGGAAGAAGCTGGGCATCGCTTTCTGCGTGGGTTTCTCGGAGGAAGCAAAAAAACTGCAGGAACTGCTGGAGTCTAAAGGGTTCGATGTGCATTCGGTCGTGTGTAAGGTCGGAGGATTCGAGAAAGAGCAATTCTCTATCCCCACCATGGGAAAGGGAGATCACGCATGCAATCCCATTCTCCAAGCAATGGTCCTGAACCAAGCGAAGACGGAACTCAACATCATCCTTGGACTCTGCCTTGGCCACGACATACTATTTCAGGCATACTCGGAGGCCCCCACCACCACCCTCGTCGTCAAGGACCGCGTGCTCGCTCACAACCCAATCGGTGCTATCTACTCGCGCTACCATTTCGAAAAGTTGAAGGAAAGGTGAATGAATTTATGGAGATAATTTATGGTCCTGTCTCATCTTGGCGGCTCGGAAGGTCGCTTGGAATAGATTTAATATGCCAGAAAGGGAAGGTATGCTCGCTTGACTGCATTTATTGTTCCTTGGGCAAGACCACAGAGCTGACAACCAAACGTAGGGTCTTCGTCTCCAAAGATCGGATGATCCAAGAACTCAAAAATGCGATGAAATTAGTTGAGGCGGATGTCATAACATTTTCTGGGACGGGTGAACCGACCCTAGCTTTAAACCTAGGTGAGGCCATTACAGCCGTCCGGGACATCTCCGATCTCCCGATCGCTGTCTTGACAAATTCTTCCTTGATGAACCGGAAGGATGTGAGAAGGGATCTTGCCCAAGCAGATGTGGTCATAGGAGAACTGGATGCTCCCAACGAGGAAATGTTCAGATTGATAAATCGGCCTCACCACGAGGTTCATCTTAAAGACACGATCGACGGAATGAAAAAATTTAGAGACGAATTCGACGGAAAATTTGCCGTAGAGGTAATGTTCGTTCCAGAAAATAAGGAGTTGTCGGAGGATATCGCATCAATCGTTAGGATGCTTAGGCCCGACGAAGTTCAGATAAATACACCTCTACGGCCCAGCT
>QMWE01000024.1 GCA_003661465.1 Hadesarchaea archaeon | reverse complement strand
CTCCAGCGGCGACTCCGGCAAAGCCAGAGGAAAAGAAGGAAGAGAAAAAAGAAGAGGAGAAGAAGGAAGAAGAGGCTCTGGCCGGGCTCGGCGCGTTGTTCGGTTGAAGCAAACCGCGTCTCTCTGCAGGATGCCTGCCAGAGAAGACTTTTAACTTTGGTTCGAATATTTGCTTGGCGAGGCGAGCCAGTTGAAGGACATCTACAGGGTAAAACTTTTCAAACACGAAGGATTTCAAAGAAAAAAATGTGTGAAGTGTGGACGACTCTTTTGGACTGTCGATCCAGAACGAAAAACGTGCGGCGACACCCCCTGCGACGAGTATAGCTTCATAGACTGTCCTCCGACCAAACGTAAATACACGTTGGAGAAGATGGAAAAAAATTTCCTCAACTTTTTTGCGAAACACGGGCACGAAATCATCGACAGATATCCTGTAGTGGCGAGGTGGAGAGACGATATATTTCTCACCATCGCCTCGATAGCAGATTTTCAGCCGTGGGTTACCACCGGGCAAGTCCCCCCTCCAGCAAATCCACTCGTCATCAGCCAACCAAGCATACGTCTAAACGACATGGATAATGTAGGGAGGTCGGGAAAACATTTCACCCTGTTTTTCATGGGTGGTCACCACGCCTTTAACTCCCGTCGCAAGCGGATTTACTGGAACGATGAAACCGTGGCATTGTGCCATGAATTTTTGACGAAGGAGCTGGGGATAAAATCCCAAGAGATAACGTACATCCAGGACTTTTGGGAAGGTGGTGGAAACGCTGGAGAGGATTTCGAGGTGAACATCAGGGGACTTGAGATCGCCACTCTTGTTTTCATGCAGTACGCAAGTGCAGACGGAAAACGTGTCCCGCTGCCATTGAAGGTGGTAGACACGGGATATGGTATCGAACGTCTAGTCTGGCTATCCCAAGGAACAGCCACAAGCTACGAAGCGATCTTCGGCCCCCTCGTCGAACACCTCCGGAAACTCTCCGGAGTACATCAACCTCCGGTGGAGGTACTTCGCGAGAATTCCAAACTCGCCGGGATGATAGACATAGAAAGTGGTCGTGACCTGAAGTTGCTGAGGTCAAAGGTGGCCTCGAGGACCGGATTGAGCGTTGATGAACTCAACCGGATCCTGACACCGCTCGAGCGCATTTACGCCATCGCCGATCACCTGAGATGTCTAGCATTCATGTTCGGCGATGGAATAACCCCCAGCAATGTCCGGGAGGGATACCTAGCCAGAAGCGTGCTCAGGCACACGTTGGAGCTAACGCGGGAGATGGAACTAAACACGCCGCTGGTTGAACTGATGGCGTTCGAGTTGAAACACCTGGCAAAACAGTTCCCAGAGCTGGAGCATCGAAAGAACTACGTGCTGGAGGTTACAGACGCTGAAGAAAAAAGGTACAGGGAAGCTGTATCTCGGGGTACCAGAATTGTCAAGCGGATCGCCGGAGAGCTGCGTTCCAAGGGTGAGCCCATTTCCCAACGAAAACTGATCGAGCTGTACGACACCTACGGGTTAACCCCGGAAATAGTGAAGAAAATGGCCGCTGAAGTCGGTGTGGACGTTGATGTGCCAGACGACTTTTACATAAAGGTCGCCGAGTCTCACAGTCGGGCGAAACGCGCCGAAGCGTCCGTTCCTCCTGTCTCCGCGGAGAACCTCAGAAGTCTCCCACCTACCAGGCAACTCTATTACGAAAATCCGTACGCGGTGGAGTTCAGGGCTAGAGTCCTAAACGTTTTTGGTGAATACGTTGTGCTCAACCAAACCATGTTTTACCCCGAGGGTGGCGGCCAACCAGCAGATACTGGCTCACTGGAGAGCGGAAATGCCAAAGTGGAAGTGGTGGATGTCATCAAAGTCGAAGACGTGATCCTCCATCGAGTGAAGCCGCCCTCTCTGAAGAGAGGGGACCAAGTCGCGGGCAGGGTCGACTGGTCAAGACGTCGATCGCTAATGGCCCATCACACCGGAACCCACATCCTGCTCGGAGCAGCCCGTAGAGTATTAGGAGATCACGTTTGGCAGCAGGGGGCCCAAAAAGGCGTGGACCGGAGTCGCCTCGATATATCACACTTCAGGCGAGTTGGTATGAAAGAACTTCGAGAAATAGAGCGTTTGAGCAATGAGGTGATCACGGAGGACCGAGAGGTAAAAGCCACCTGGATGGACAGAAACCAAGCCGAGCGAAAATATGGGTTCGACCTGTACCAGGGAGGGGTGGTCCCCGGAAAGCGGGTCCGGGTGGTGGACATCAAGGGGTGGAATACCCAAGCATGTGCCGGTACCCACTGCAAGCGCACAGGGGAGGTAGGCCTCCTGAAGATCCTGCGTACAGAGAGAATTCAAGACGGAATCGAGAGGATAGAGTTCGCCACAGGTTTAGCAGCGCTAAATTTCATCCAAGCCCAAGAAGAGCAACTCACCAGAGCGGCTGAGATCCTGCGGACCTCTCCGGAGAGAGTAGCAGCGAAAACCAGAGAACTTTTCGAACAATGGAAGGCCGCGGAGAAGGAGGTCAAACGACTGCGTCAGCGGATTGCTGAGTCCCAATTACCGCAGCTCAGGCGTGCGGCCAAGACCGTGGGAGAGATCAGGGTGATATGCGAAGAGGTCGAAGGCGCCAGCGTTGATGAGATGATAAAGATAGCCAGCTCACTCATAAAAGGAGATGAAAAGCTTGTGGTGATATTGGCATCACGAGATGAAACGATACGGCTTGTGGCAATGGCCGGCGAGGAGGCTGTGAAAATGGGAGTAAACTGTGGATCGATGATCTCTGAAGCATCCAAAGTGCTCGAAGGAGGCGGAGGAGGCAGAAGCTCTATGGGACAAGGGGGCGGACCAAGAACAGACCGTCTCGGAGTAGCTTTACGGAGAGCGCTGGAAATATGTGAAAAACAGATCAAGGGATAAAATGATAGGATTGCAAAACATCGATGCAAAATGGCAGCAAAAGTGGCGTGATGCAAAACTCTTCGAAGCGAATCCAAACGGAAGACCCAAATTTTATCTCACGGTAGCATATCCTTACGTTTCTGGACCCATGCATATAGGACATGGACGTACTTACACCGTCCCAGATGTCGTCGCACGTTACAAACGTATGCGTGGATTTAACGTTCTCTTCCCGATGGCATATCATTTCACAGGTACACCCATTGTAGGAGCAGCAAAACGCGTCGTAAGAAGAGAACAAGAGTTTGTGCGAGTTCTCACCCAACGATATGGCATTTCCGAGAAAGAATTGGGGAAATTTGAAGACCCCCACTATTTCGCCAATTACTTCGCCAAAAAAAGTGATCTGAGCTACCGAAAAGGCATGGAATGGCTAGGGTACTCGATCGACTGGCGCCGTGAATTCACCACCGTAGACCCACACTACAGCAAGTTTATCACCTGGCAGTACCACAAACTGCAAAATGCCGGATTGATCGTGAAAGGAAAACATCCAGTCAAGTGGTGTCCTGGATGTGGCAACCCGGTGACGGACCACGACCTCCTTGAGGGGGAAGGCGCGGAGATCTCCGAGTTCACATTATTGAAGTACAGGATGGATGGATACGTGTTACCGGCTGCGACCCTACGACCTGAAACCGTATTCGGCGTGACAAACATCTGGCTGAACCCGGATGCGAGGTACGTCGTTGCGGATGTAGACGGAGAGAAATGGATAGTAAGCGAGCAGGCGGTGGAAAAGCTGCGTCTTCAGGGTTATAAAATCGGGATGGTGGAACCCATATCCATAGACTTCAGCAAGGAGGTAGTAGTCCCTCTCACCCACAAGCGCGTGCCCATCCTCCCCGCCAGCTTCGTGGACCCAAACAACGCCACCGGGGTCGTGGGTTCCGTTCCCTCCCATGCCCCATATGATTACGTGGCCCTGCTTGAACTGCAGCGGCGCCCAGAGCTGGCCGTGCGATACGGCGTGAAGCGGGAAGCCATCATCGGACTCAAACCGATTTCACTGATAGAAGTGGAAGGATTGGGCGAGTCCCCCGCCATAGAGGTGGTCAACCGCATGGGAATAGAACATCAGTCCGATCCAAAACTGGAGGATGCCACCGCGGAGGTCTACAGGACCGAGTTCGCAAAGGGGATGATACGCCCATGGGTTGAAAGATACGGCGGTATGCCGGTCTCCCAGGCAAAACTGGCTGTGCGTGAGGATATGATAAGAAACGGAGAAGCGGCCACGATGTACGAATTCTCCACTATCCCGGTCACGTGTAGATGCGGGACAAAGGTAATGGTGAAGGTGGTTGAGGACCAGTGGTTTCTCAACTACGCGGACGAAGGCTGGAAGACGAAGGCCCGAGAATGCCTGAAGCGCATGCATTTGGTGCCTCCCGAGACCCGCGCCCAGTTCGAGCACACGATCGACTGGCTTCACGAGTGGCCATGTGCCCGCAGTGTCGGATTGGGAACACCAGCACCCTGGGATCCAAAATGGATAATCGAATCTTTAAGTGATTCAACCATCTACATGGCGTATTACACAATCTCCCACCTGTTGAAGACGATCGATCCGGAGAAACTCTCAGATGAGGTCTTCGATTACATATTTCATGGAAAAGGTGATCCGAATGAGATCTCCAGCTCCACGGGAATCGAATCGGGAAAACTTGAACAGATGCGCCAAGAATTCGAATACTGGTATCCGATGGACTACCGGATGTCGGCAAACGAGCTGATCTCGAACCACCTCACCTTCCATATATTCCATCACGCGTTGCTTTTCCCCGATCGGTGCCCGAGAGGGATAGTCAGCTTTGGGATGGCGGTGCTGGAGGGACAGAAGATGTCGTCGTCCAAGGGGAACATCATCGCGATCAACGAGGCCGTTCGTGAACACGGGGCGGACACCGTGCGTCTCTACCTGATGTCGGTCGCAGAACCCTGGCAGGATCTCGACTGACGCGCGAGCGAAGTGGCGGCGATGAAAAAGAATTTGGAGCGGTTTTGCTCGCTCGCGGAGGAAATAATCGCCCTTCCCGATGCCGAGAAACCGAGTTTTGCGCAACCGGAACGATGGATGCTCAGTCAATTGCAACATCGTACTGAAGCTGTGACGCGCGCTTTGGACTCCTTCGAGACCCGCAAGGCTGTGCAACACGCATTCTTCGGGGTGATGCAGGACCTGCGGAAATACATGAAAAGAACCTCTCGCTCGGGCACTCGTGCCCACGTATTGAAACGTGTGTTGGACGTCTGGCTAAGGCTGCTGGCTCCATTTACGCCTCACATCTGCGAGGAGCTCTGGAGCCGGATGAACAAAAAGGAGTTCATCTCGGTCGCCCCATGGCCGGAGGTCGATAAGGAACTCATCGACCCTGGCGCCGAGCTGGCCGAGAGTTACATCGAGCGAGTAATCCAAGACATCGGGAAGATACAGAAGGTGATGAAGATAACTCACCCGGAGAGAGTGTGCCTTTATCTGGCCCAAGACTGGAAGTGGAAGGCTCACAAGGTCGCCGTCGAGCACGTGCGTGCGGGAAAAGTGGATTTTGGAAAACTCCTCCACGAGATCGAAGAAAAGCTAGGACCGGAGATCAAGAAATCAGACGTCTCAAAGTACCTGCAGCATGCGATCCGAGAACTCCGGGGAACCCCAGAACACGAACTTGAGCTGCTCTCAAAAATCGAATTTGATGAGTTCCGAGTATTGACCGAGGCGTCGGATTTCATTAGAAAACAAACAGGGGCTCGCAACATCCAGATCTTCAGAGGAGATGACCAAAAACGGTATGATCCCCAAAACCGGGCAAGATTGGCCGTGCCCCTTCGACCAGCGATTTTCATAGAGTGATCAAAGCCCGTTGGACCTTAAGATTATACGGGCATCAGCCACCCTAGCACCTTTGCCAGCCTCGAATGCAAAAACAGGATTAAGGTCTATCTCGCCAATATTTTTAAATTCTATCGCTAGCAACCCAATTTTTTGCAAAATATCCACAAGCGCCTTGAGATCCGCCATCTTCTCTCCCCTCATTCCCTCAAGCACGGGATAGCCCCTGATCTCGTGGATCATCTCCCAAGCATCTAACTCTGAAACAGGAGCAAGGCTAAAACTGACATCTTTCAAAACTTCCACCCATATTCCTCCGAGGCCAAACATAACAGTTGGACCGAATGCTCCGTCCTGTACCAGACCTATGATAACCTCTCGTGCCGGAGGAATACGCTCTTGAACAGTTACCCCCCAGATCTCCGCATCCTTTTTGTACATGGTCGCGTTTGAGATTATCTGTTCGAAAGCCTGACGGACTTCAGATTCAGAGTTTAAACCAACTTTAACTCCCTTTGCTTCGCTCTTGTGCAGAATTTCAGGAGACGCAATTTTCATAACCACGGGGTATCCCAGCTTTCGAGCGACCTGTACAGCTTCGGAAACATTTCGTGCTAATTCCGTTCGCACAATGGGGATTCCCCATAAGGATAAAATCTGTTTTGATTCATATTCTGTGAGCTCCCGCCTGTCACTATCTCGAGCAGATCTAATGAGTTGCGTTATCTTTTCTTTATTCTGCATTAGCTCACCTTCTAAAGTTTTTAATTCTATCCAGCCACATGCCCCTCTTCAAAAGGACATTTGCAGCGTATATCCCACGTTTTAGAGAAGGATATACTGGTATTTTCTCAGCCTCAAATTTTTTAGCCAGCTTCCTAGCGCTATCTCCACCAGGGACACAGACGATTATAGGTTTTCCACAATTCTTGAAGAAATTTTGCACAATTTTTACCATCCTCTCACTCACCCCTTGAAGCGTTGCCAGTTCCACGATCACTCCTTCCACAGTTTCTGTTTTCGCTAACACGCTCAGGGTGGTTTTAAAATTGTCGTCCGTGGCCATTGCTGTTAGGTCGATCGGGTTCGTAGCGGAAATGGGGATATCAAGGAGACTCTTTATCTTTTCCTTTTGGATTTCACCGATCTCTGCTAGCCGAAGTTGGATATCCTCGCTGCTTTCGATCAAGTCCGCTGAGATAACACAGTGTCCTCCTCCGTTGGCCACGATTGCCACCCCGCCTTTCTTCATTGGGGGCATCCAACTCAGGGCAGCGGTATAATCGAGCACATCCTCCTCAGTATATGCCCTGATGACCCCCGCGCGTTTTAAGACACAATCCACGATTCGATCGGAACCTTTACTTAACCTCCCCGTGTGAGACATTGCAGCGCTGACCCCTCGTGCAGTGCGTCCAGCTTTTAGTACGATAACAGGTTTTTTCTTACAGATTTCTTTACAGAGCTCCGCGAATTTTCTGCCATCCGAAAAAGTTTCGAGATATAACAGGATACATTTAGTTTCTTCGTCCTCCCCAAAGTACTCCAAGAGCTGATTTTCATCGATGTCTAGTTTATTTCCAAGACCAACAAACGCGGATAACCCAATGTTGTGTGCTTTCGCGAAATCCATAAACGCTAGGGAGATAGATCCGCTTTGGGAAATGAAGGCCACATCACCTGGACGTGGCCTGGGAAGGGTGTACTCGTCGACAAAAAAAGTGTCTATTTTTTTGCTTGGAAGCAACATTCCCAGAGTATTCGGACCTAAGAGTTTGGTTCCAGATTCTTTGATAATATCTCTTGCTTCTTCCTCGGCTTTTCTGCCCTCCTCTCCAGCCTCGCTGAACCCACTGCTGATTATTATAATATTTTTTATTCTTCTGGCCACGCATTTCTTGAGTTCTTGGATAACGAACTTGGAAGGGACAACGATAACCGCCATGTCAATTATTCCCGGGACGTCAAACACAGAAGAGTAACACTTCACTCCGGCAATTTCTTTGGCATAAGGATTCACAGCGTAGAGGGAGAGGCCTGATTTTTTTAGATTTCTTAGAATAACATTACCGGGTTTTGATGGCTCTCGCGAGGCTCCAATGACCACGATACTCGTAGGGTTGAAGAATTCTCTTAGGCGAGTTATATTTTCGGATAAAATTCTCTGACTTGGCGTTGCCAAGGTGCTTTCTTTTGCAACATACAGGTTTCCACATGTTTCGGTCACAGATCTGCCTCCTTCCAAGTTTGTACGATCTAGCCAAATTTTGTTCAATACTTCACTCTTGAGCGCCACACCCGGTTCAGGATCTCTTCTGCGAATTCTCGATTCCACCATTTTTCGTCCTTCGTCAGTTTCTCAAGCAATTCAGTGGGGACGAGGTTAGGGTGTCTATAAGACATGTTGTTGAGGATCCACAGTGTTAACCACCGAGGATACCAGAGCTTGTTTTCGCTGAGTTTTTGCAGCGTGTCCACCGGGATGTACGTCGGCTTGTTTTTGGCTATATCGGCGAGGGATTCTTCCAAGTTTCTCTGAAAGTTTTCGTGCTTCCACGCTGCAGAGGCGAGCGATGCTAGGAGTTCTTCCAGAAAGTCCTCAGGATATAGCTGAATCAGTAGGAGAGATTTTCGGATCCCTTCCTCAGCGATCTTCGGGTCATCTGAGCTGAGTTTTGCTTTTAACTCTTCAACCACCGTTTCAGATACTATCCCACAGGGTTCTCCTTCTGGAAGACGGGTTTGGACGGTCGAAGAGCCAGATTTTTCATACACCATTTTTTATCCTCCTTTTTTTCAGTTCACGTGGTCATATGCCAAGAATGTCTATAAGAAAATGTTTGAGATAATTGAACAAATTCCAATAATTTCTCACCATAATTCACCGGTGTTAACAAAAAAGTAAAAGAAGTCATCCACACACTTTAAAAAGGAGAATCATAATGAAAACAAAATTCGAGAGACACCCTCCCATCCGGCTGACTATATCTCTGGATGAAGAAACAGCAAACCTGCTCGCCAAACTCCAGCACCAATATAATTCCTCCAAGGCAGAGGTTATTCGAAAGGCTGTTAATTATCTCGACGTTGTGGAGGAGAAAGGTGGAGCTTCCTTGGATGCATGCAAGGCGTATTTAGATTTTCTATGCAAGGGAGAGCACATCATAGTAGATGTTGAGCACTGGAAAGCTATATTTTCTGAGATCGGAGAAGGGTCTGATGGGTTCTGGAGAGAGGTTCGCGATGTGGGGAGGCATCACTGGCAGGAATATTATGATAAAGGACTCAGGGAAGTGAAAGATATCTTGGAATACGTCGAGAAGGCAAACTGGTATCGGTTAAGCGTGGATTCCAGTCGAGCGTTTACTTTAATATTGAACGTGCGGGAAGCTAAACGGTTTGTGAGAACTTTCTTTGAGGGGCTATTTGACGCGTCTCCTCACAAGGTGGAAATCACCGAAGGGCGCGGGAAGATTCGAATAAACGTTATGGAGTGAAGCAAAAGATGGGAGTTGCCCAGAGTAAAACATCATCTGAGAGATAGTTTTCCGCTGGAATACTGATTATCTTTATTGTTTATTTTTTGATACCATCTAAATAAGAAGTAGTTTATAACCTTCTGTCCAAGAATAAACGTGCTTTCCAAGTCACTAGAAGCAGCTGTCCAAAACTTGCGTTATTTGCTTAACCATGGCTACCCCCGCGACTCGGCTGTAAACTTCGTCTCCAACCACTACCGCTTACCGCTCCCCGAACGCCATCTGCTTGCACGTTGCGTTTTTTCGAAACAAGAAGCAACCGAGCATCGTCAGAAATCCATTGGAGTAAGCAAGGTGCGAGGCAAGCAGTTGGGTATTGATGGATATAATGTGCTGATAACTTCAGAAAGCATCCTGATGAACAAACAGGTTGTGCGATGTGACGATGGATTCGTGAGGGATCTGCGCGCGATTTTCGGCAAATACCGACCCTCGCGGACAACCGAACGTACTATTTCAGAAATTTTGAAGATCGTGAAGACCGCGAAACCGAGAGAAGTGGTGGTTCTCTTTGATAAACAAATCAGCAAAAGCGGTGAAGTTTCTGGGATGGTAAGAAGAAAGATGAAAGAACTTTGTCTGGATGGGAACGCCGTGGCCACGGGCGGAGTGGATTTCATGCTGCG
>QMWE01000023.1 GCA_003661465.1 Hadesarchaea archaeon | reverse complement strand
GAATTTATTCGCGAGGAGTGTCAAATGATATGCCGCCTGACTATATCTCTAATCTCCGCCTGAACCTCAGCGCGAGGACGCGCACCGTTGACGACCTTCAAGCCCTCACGCCGGGCCATGCGCAGGTAGTTCCTCCGGACCCGCTCTTGGAGCCCGGGATCCCTCTCGAACTCATCCAGCCTTCGAGAACCTATCCTAGCGGAGGAAACCTCGATCGGAACGTCGATCAGGATCGCTAGGTCCGGCCTCGGCGCGTATCTGTTTATCCTCTTTATCCACCTGACCGGAAGTCCGCGAGCAGATTGGTATGCTATGGAGGAATACACGTAACGTTCGCTCACGACTATTTTGCCCGCATTTACCGACGGCAGAATGAGATCCCTGACGTGCTGTATCCTGTCCGCGGCGAAAAGGAGCGCCTCCACGGTCACGGGCAGTTTCAGCTCGCCTCTCAGCACTTTTTTGACTAGTCTCCCGAATACGCCGTTCGTCGGCTCATCCGTGAGAACGACTCCAAACCCCTTGGAGCGCAGCCACCGGACCAGCAATCTGGCATGGGTGCTCTTACCACATCCATCCGGACCCTCTATTGAGACGAACTTCCCTTTCATCGAACCACCAAATTTTTTCTGGTGCTCTATTTACAACTTTGCCTAACCAACCGGGACGGGCAGGCAGAGCAGAAACACCGCCAGGCCGATCGCGGCCAGAAATTTCTGAGGTCTGGAGAGCCCGGAGACGTCGTCCAGCGCCCCGGGATGGTAATTTCTGAAGAGCAATATGATGAGAAAGCCCCAGAACCACAGGGGAGATTCGGGAAAGAAAACGCCGGTAAAGAACAATACAAATCCCAAGGTGCGGGTCAGAGTGTAATGGGCCTCCCGACTCATCAGCCCCCTGGAGATGTGTCCACCATCTAGCCATCCGGCCGGGATCAGATTGAACATGGTCAGAAGAAGGACAACCCACCCGGCGAAGGCGAGGGGATTGAGGGCCATCCCCGACGGCACGTGACCGAAAACTGCGATCTGCATGATCGCGAATATTGCGGGTGTCATCGGCAGGGTGAGGCCCGCTGGATCCGGTTTGGAGAGAATTAGGCCGAGAAGGGTAAGCGGAACCGCCACCGCAAATCCTGAAAGTGGTCCGGATACCCCAAGTTCCACCAGCGCCTCCTTCGTCGGTATGGGACTCTTGATGTTTATGACCGCGCCCAGCGTACCAAGGAATGTTGGAGCCGGAATGAAATACGGCAAGGTTGACTCGACTCCGTTCCGCCACGCTGCGATCTTGTGCCCGATTTCGTGGGTGCCAAGCATGAACATTATCGCGAACGAGAAAAGAGTCGCCCGGTAAGTGTCACCAAATATGAAGAAATATCCCGCGGCGAATGTCGTCAGGACGGTCAGGAACAAAAGGAAGACGTTCACCGCCACATTGCTGGGTCTGGCTCTCACAAACCTCAGCACGGTAAGCTTGAGTCCTCCGTCCACCTCCCGCATGACGGGCATGTATCCCCTCGGTTTGAGTTCCGCCAGAAGGGATCGAAATGACCGTTTTGGATCCCGAGACTCCACTTCGACCTCCAGCTTGTTCCCCTGAGCGACGAAGTCCACCACATCGAAATGTCCTGAGATGGCCTTCAGGTGTTTCTCGAGCCACTCGGGAGCCTCAGACCCTACGACCTCCATGCTTTTGCCGCAACGTGGACACTCGCCCGGGACCACCTCTCCGACTTCGCGCGCCGACATCCTGTAATCAGAGTATCTGCACGCCGGGCACTCAAACTTTCTGACGGGCGGGATCCTCCTCAAATCCTCACCACGAGATCAACCGTGATGGGTGCCGAGGCCTTCCCATCTGCGGTAGAGTTTATGCTCCACGCCGAACATCTCAAGGATCCGGCCGACGATGAAATCTACGAGGTCGGATATTTTTCCGGGACCATGATAAAACGCCGGCGTGGCCGGGAGGACGATGGCTCCGGCGCGTCTCAGCTTGACCATGTTCTCGAGGTGAATCAGGTCGAGCGGGGTTTCTCGAGGAACCAGCACGAGCCGACGGTCCTGCTTGAGCATGACATCCGCCGCACGGGATATCAGATCGCCCGTCACGCCGCTGGCTATGGCTCCCAAGGTCTTCATGCTACAGGGTGCCACCACCATTCCATCGACCGCGTACGAGCCGCTCGCAGCGGGTGCGGTCATGTCATCTGGTAGATAGTTCCTGGAAGCCAGCTTCCGAACCTCGTCCGATCTCATCCCAAGTTCGAGCTCTAATATGGGTTCGGCTGGCCTGGATAGTATCAGATCCGTCTCAATCCCAAGCATCCTGCAGACCTCGAGCAATCTGACACCGTAGACCACGCCGCTGGACCCTGTGATCGCCACGATCAGATGCATTCCTACCCCCATCTGAAAAATCCTCTAACCCATCTCCTTTATCTTTGCCACCACAGCATCTCCGACATCCGAGGTGCTCGAACTGCCTCCCAGATCGCGGGTCAGGACCTTGCCCTCTCCGAGAACTCCGATCACCGCCCGCTCCACCACATTCGCGGCTTTCTGTTCACCGAGCTGCTCGAGCATCATCTGCCCTGCCAAGATCGTGGCGAGCGGATTGGCAACGTTCTTCCCGGAATACTTGGGGGCCGAGCCGTGGATGGGCTCAAACATGCTGATCCCCTCCGGATTGATATTGGCACCCGGGGCCAGTCCGAGACCTCCTTGGATCATGGCGCCAAGATCCGTGATGATGTCGCCGAACATGTTGGGCGTGACGATGACCCGGTACCACTCGGGATTTTTTACGAGCCACATGGTGACCGCATCGACGAATGCAAACTCCGTCTCGACATCCGGGTACTCCTTGGAGATGCTCGTGAAAACCTCGCGCCAGAGGCCGTAAACATGGGTGAGCACGTTGGCCTTGTCGACTGAGGTGACCCGCTTTTTGTTCTTCCTCAGCGCGAGCTCAAACGCATACCTGATTGCCCGCTCTGCGCCCTTCCGGCTGATGACGCCGACCTGGTAAGCTATCTCGTCGCGATCGGACTCTATGTCGAGATCGAACTTGACGTGGTAGATAGACCTGAGCACCTCCAGCCTGGCCTCTGACCTTCCTCCAGCGCGGCCCCCTATTCCAACGTAAAAATCCTCCGTGTTCTCCCTGACCACATAAAAATCCACGTGCTCGGGCCCCTTGCCCTTCAGGGGGCAGGGGACGCCTGGATAAAGCTTGATCGGGCGGAGGTTGATGTATTGCTCAAAATAAAATCTGAGCTTCAGCAGGATGCCCTGTTCCAGTACGCCCGGCTTGACGCGGGGATCTCCGAGCGCCCCGAGGTAAATCGCATCAGCTCTGGAAAGCTCCTTCAGTCCACCCTCTGGTACCAACTCCCCGGTCTTGAGGTAGTGCTCGGAGCCGTAGGGAAACTCCACGAACTCGAAGCTCAGAGCCGGCGTCGAATCGGCAACGGCGGTGAGCACCTTCAGCCCCTCCCGGATGACCTCCGGGCCAATCCCGTCCCCAGGAATCACCGCAATTTTATGTTTCAAGCTATCCACTCCAGAGCAATTAGTTTTATTTTCAAAAGTTCTTAACTATACCGTCGAAGGTGGTGGATTGAAATCCACGCGGATGTTCAAGTTATCTAACTACATCGGGCACGCTGCCTCCGTCGTGCTGATCCTCTGTTTCTTCGCATCCTTGATCTTCACCGTGCTGCCGAAATTTCCGGAGTACCCCTCCGGAAGCGAGGTCTGGGCCTGGTTCATCGCGGCCTGGAACCTCCCCGGACCCCTGATGTTCGTGATGGTCTTTCGCATCCATGCCCTACGCGTGGTCAAGGGTTCCATCCTGAGAAAGAAGGATGTGCTCGGGATAACCCTGTGGGTGAAATTCTGGTTCGTGATCGCCGTGGCGTTCGGCCTCATAACCATGCCGTTTCTGTTCAGGGCCTGCGCGGAAAGCGGTGCGGTGATGCCGTGGTACCTGTCCACCGGAACCGCCGCGATAATCATCGCCTGGTTCGCGCTGCTGTTCTCGACCGCGTACCTGATCAGGCTCAGATGTTCGAAAGACATGCTGCCGGAGGTCGAGCGAGCAGGGCGGATGGAACACCTCCTGCTAGCCCCCTCTTCCATAGTTTTCCTGTTCTTCACCGGTCTCTCATCAATAGGGATACTCCTCATGTGAGAAGCGAGACTGAGCTTCACAACGCCTGTACTATCGCTTGGGCCATCTCTCTCGTGCCCACGGCGGAGGGGTCATTTGGATCGTCCTTGAGATCGTAGGTCACGTGTTTGCCCTCCGCGATGACTTTTGCCACCGCACTCTCCAGTTTTCGTGCCGCTTCTTCCTCACCAAGATGGCGCAGCATCAGCACGCCGGACAGGATCGCCGCGGTTGGATTCACCTTGTTCATCCCCGCGTACTTGGGTGCGCTCCCGTGGGTCGGCTCGAAAACCGCGAATTCATCGCCGATATTTGCCCCGGGGGCCACGCCCAGACCACCGACCAGTCCGGCGCAGAGGTCGGATAGTATATCACCGTAGATATTCGGCGCCACTATCACGTCGTACAGCTCGGGTTTCTGCACCAGCTGCATACACATGTTGTCCACTATCCGCTCCTCGAACTCTATCTCCGGAAACTCCCGAGCCACCCTGCGGGCGGACTCCAGGAAAACCCCGTCAGAATATTTCATTATGTTCGCCTTGTGCACCGCCGTTACCTTCCTTCGTCCGTTTTTTCTGGCGTACTCGAAGGCGAACCTGACTATTCGCTCGGATGCGAATCTCGAGATCGGTTTCAGACTTATTCCGGAGTCCTTCCTCAGCTTCACGCCTTTTCTTTCCTCAACGAACTCGATGAACTCATCCGCCTCCGGGGTCCCTTCCTGAAACTCCACTCCCGCATACAGGTCCTCGGTGTTTTCTCTCACCACCACGAGATCGATATCGCGGTACCTCGACCTGACGCCCCTGTACCACTTGCACGGCCTGACGCACGCATAAAGATCCAGCTTCTTTCGGATGGAAACGTTCACGCTCCTGAACCCTGTCCCCACCGGGGTGGTTATCGGCCCCTTCAGCGCGACCTTATTTTTGCGGATTGAGTCGATGACCCCATCCGGCAGCGGAGTGCCGTGTTTTTCCATCACTCCGCTCCCCGCCTCCACCTGTTCCCACTTTATCTTGACCCCGGTGGCCTCGATACACGTTTTGGCGGCGCTGATGACTTCAGGTCCAACTCCATCTCCCGGGATCAGAGTGACCCTGTGCATGCTGAACCTCAGATGGTATTTTCCTGCGTCCCTCTTAAATCTCGCTAAATATCAACATGCCAAAAACCGAAACCTAAACCTCGTAGAAACCTACTTTGCGCGCCAGCTGCTTGAGCTCGTCCTCTCCCACAGGGTACCTTCTCCTTCCCTCGACGAATTTCTTCTTGATCACATCGACGAGCTGCGCAAGCCTCGGATCGTTCTCATCGACGCTTTTTTTCAGGATCTCCTCCAGCTTCAGCTTCACCCCGTGCTTTCCTGAGCGTTTTCCGATCACGATCGTCCTCCCGTGCCCGACCAGCTCCGGCGGAAACGGCTCGTAGGTGAGCGGCAACGTGCTCACCCCGTGAACGTGTATCCCGGACTCGTGCGCAAACGCGGCGTCGCCGACTATGGCCTTGTTCACCGGGAGCGGATAATTGGTCGAGGAAGAGATGAAGGTGGCAAGTTCGCGGAGGGTTCCCAGATTCCACTTGTCGATCCCGTGATGGATGTAGCAGTTCATGATTATCTTCTCGGTCTCGGCACCTCCCGCACGGTCGCCTATCCCGAGAAATGTGGTGCTCGCATACACCTTGTCGTAGAGTCCGGAAGCCGCCCTTATCGCCGCCATCGTGTTCTCGACGGCGTTTCCCAGGTCGTCGTGGGCATGCATCTCCACCGCGGGGATCTTTGTCTCCTCCTTGATCCGCCTGACCTTTTCCGGTATTCCCTGGGGCAGCGGAGCCTTGGGATCGGAGGAGCCGCATCCAACGGTATCACAGATCCTGTAGACGCTCGCACCCGCATCCGCAACCGTGTTTATGAACGCTCGCTCGAACTCCCAATCCGCACGCGTGCTGTCCTCTCCATGCACGAAGACCGTCAGGCCGTGCTCTTTGGCGTACTCCACAGCCTCTGTGACTCTAGCGAAGAGATCCTCGAGAGGCCTGTCAGCCCACTTTTCGAAATGAATGTAGGAGACCGGGTGGGAAATCCCTATCTGTTTAAAGTCGAGCTTCAGCGCTAGGTCGATGTCCGGCTTCGCAGCCCTAGACCAAGCTGCCAGCATGTCCCCGAGGTTCTCGTCCTGCATGCGCTTCACGGCTTCCTGGTCCGACTTTGTGTAGGTCAAAACCTCGATCCGCTCGACTCCGATCTCGTGAAGCATGCGAGCTATCTTACATGAGTCCGAGGGATGAGGACAGGCTATCCCGGCCATCTGGACGCCTTCCCTCAAGGTGGTATCGTCGATGACAACGTCCACATCCAACGGAATCGTCTTGTACACGAGTTTTCTGAGCTCCTCCCATTTTTCCGGGTCGAATTCTACCGAGGCGAGCTTTCTTATCCTCGAGAGGTACTCTCGCCTATCTTTCTCCATCTTTTCAAAATCGGGTTTGTTTTCCACGAGCGCACCTTACCTACTCATCTTTTCCTTATTATTCGTTTTTCTGTGGTTCATTTACCCTTCCGTTTGAGGTATGGGACCAGACCACCCGCATTCAGGATCTCCATGATGAAATCTGGGAACGGTTCTGCCTTGAACACCTCTCCGGTTGTGACGTTGCGGACGATGCCTTTCCTCAGATCGACCTCCACTTCATCTGAGGATTTGAACTTTTCCCTCACGCCCGGACATGCTATCACCGGAAGACCCTGATTTATCGCGTTCCGATAAAAGATTCGAGCAAAGGATTCGGCGACTACGGCCGACACCCCTGCCGCTTTCAGGGTGATCGGAGCCTGTTCACGGCTGGAACCGCATCCGAAATTTCTCCCCCCGATTATGACATCGCCCTTGCTCACCTTTTTGACAAATGTCGGGTCGATGTTCTCCATCGCGTGTTTGCCCAGTTCACGCGGATCGTGGTGAACCAAATAGCGTCCAGCGATTATGTCGTCCGTGCTGACGTCGTCGCCAAAAACCCACGCCTTCGCCATCAAACATCCCTCGGATCGGTTATCTCACCTCTCAATGCCGAAGCTGCCACCGTTGCGGGAGAGCCCAAGTACACTTCTCCCTCCGGACTGCCCTGCCTTCCCTTGAAGTTTCGATTGGACGCGGATATGGAGACCTCCCCCGGACCCAAGACTCCAATGTGACATCCCATGCACGCGGCACACGAGGGGGACTCAACCACTGCTCCCGCCTCCACCAATATCTGAAGGACACCGGATCTCAGCGCCTCGAGCTGAACCTCCCGGGACGCGGGCGATACGATCATGCGGACTCTCTTCGCCACCTTTTTGCCCTTCAGGATCCTCGCGGCTTCAACGAGATCCTCCAGTCTGCCGTTGGTACAACTCCCCAGAAAGGCCTGATCCACCTCCACTCCCTGAACCTCTCTGACAGGACGTACGCGGTCCACCCTGTGAGGACACGCGACCTGGGGCTCAATTCCGGATAGATCGTAAGCACGCTCGTCCACATACTCGGCTCCGGGATCGCTGTACACTTCCTCGTATTTCACCTCAGTCCTGCCCTTCAAGTACTCCCTGGTCAGCTCATCGGGCGGAACCATGGCAGTCTTGGCGCCCATCTCCACCCCCATGTTGCACATGGTCATTCGACCCGCAACGCTTATGTTTTTGATACCATCTCCGGCGAACTCCACCGCCCTGTAAGTGGCTCCGTCCGCGCTCACATCTCCGATTATGTGAAGGATGAGATCTTTGGGGGCAACCCTGTCACTCAGCTTGCCGTGAAGCCTGAAGAGCATGCTCTCAGGAACCCTGAACCACAATTTTCCCGTCGCGAGCACGGCTGCCATGTCCGTGGACCCCACCCCTGTGGCAAAGCATCCCAGAGCACCGTAAGTACATGTATGCGAATCCGCTCCCACCACCAAACGTCCGGGAAGAGCAAATCCTCCCTCCGGGAGAACCTCGTGGCATATACCCTGGTGGACATCGTAAAAGTTGGGTATCTTGTGCTTCGACACAAATTTACGCAACATCGCATGGTCTCTGGCCATCTCGATGGTAGTTGGAGGAGCCTGGTGATCAAGCACTATCACCACCTTAGATGGATCCCAGATCTTCTCCACCCCCATCTGTTCGAGCACCTCTATCGCAAGAGGAGCTGTGAGGTCGTGTGCCATGGCGATGTCCACCTTCGCCTCGACTATCTCCCCTGGAGAGACCTGATCCCGTCCAGAGGCCTTCGCCAAGATCTTCTCCGCGATCGTCATCGGCATGTAAACCCAACTCCTTTATCCGGAATGTATTTTTAAGTTTACTGTAAAAATGTGGTCCGTCGGATTGCCTCTATGATCGCTCCCAGTTTTTTAAAGTCCTCCCGGAGCCGTCGACCGGCCTCAGCTCCGTAGAGGCCCGCCGCCGGATGGTACGTGATGAAAAGCTTGAACTTCACCCCGCAGTAAACGCAATCGACAAGCGTTCCGTGTTCCATTGCCATGGCGACGCGTCTGCCCAGCAGCTCCCCGGCCGCTATCCTGCCGAGAGCCACGATGAGCTTTGGTTTTATCGCGGAGATCTGCCCGACGAGAAACGGACGGCACGCCTCTATCTCCTCTGGCAGCGGGTCCCTGTTCCCCGGAGGGCGACATTTGAGAACATTGCAGATGTACACGGAATTTCGGTCCAATCCGGCTTCGGCCAGCAGTCCGTCCAGTTTCTTTCCGGCCGCTCCGGTGAAAGGGATCCCTGTCTGATCCTCCGTGGCCCCGGGCGCCTCGGACACCACCATGACCTCCGCTGTCTCCGGCCCGGCGCCGAAAACCACATTCAATCTAGTTTTGGACAGCTCGCACCTGTGGCATTTCCTGGCCCTCAATTCCAAGCTTTGCAAAATTTTACCTATCTCGTCTTTCATTTTCCTTCTGGCTCCTGAATGACAGCATCACGAGCGCTCAACGTAAGATTTTAACTTTTCATGAACCCGCCTGAGCAGGATGAGATCCTCCTTGCAATGATCCACGATGAGCTTTCTCGCTTCGGGATCGCTCCGCGCCGCCAGCTTGAAAAGCGTTGAAACGTCTCCGCCGTGAAAATCCGTGGATGAACCTACCCCCAAAAATCTCGCAACCGAACTCAACTTGTAGCTGGAAAGAAGGAGATGCGCGCGGGACCACTCACAGAGGTCGAGCATTTTGATCTTGAAGAGGTTCGCAAGGTCTACGCCTTGAACCAAACCCCTGCCCACCAGAAAGGGGATATCGAAACCGGAGCCGTACCACGTCACCAGCAGCTCGCAATCCTTCAATTTTTCCCGGAGCCATCCCAGAGCCTCCCTCTCTTCTCCCGGACTGCTCGCAAACCGGACTTCCGGCTCCTTGTCCGTCAGCAGCCCGATCGCAACGACCATGCCTTCGTCGGCTTTCTTTGCCGAACTTTCGATATCCAGATAGACCACTGCCATTTCACTCCCCCATCACAAGTATGACTAGCCTCCTGGTCCTCGGACCATCCTGCTCTATGACGAGAAAGTTCTGCCACGTCCCGCGCACGACCCTCCCGTTGATAACCGGCAACACCCTGGATGATCCTATGAAAGCTGATTTCAGGTGGGCGTGGGCGTTGTCGTCTATCCGATCGTGATAGTATCCTCCCCGCATCGGTGCGAAATCCTCCAGCTTGTCCAAAAGATCCTGTATCAATCCACTCTCATTCTCGTTCAGGACGAGAGCCGCGGTTGCGTGGGGCAACTGAACCAGCAAAATGCCATTCTTTATCCCGGACTCCCGGACCGCATCGAGCACCTCGTCAGTTATGTCCAGCACCTCGCGGTGTCTGCGGGTCGAAAAAGTGAGTTCCTTTGACCACACTCGCACCGGACCACCAATTTTCTTAGGACTTCGCATATTTTAATTTAAACTGAAGAAGAATGAGAACGGTAACATGAGGGTGCTCGTAACCGGAGGAGGAGGATTCATAGGCTCTCACGTGGTGGATGTACTCGTGGCCAGAGGCTACGCGGTCACCGTGCTCAACCGGGGATCCCACCACGTGGAGAAGAACCTCAGAAAACACCTCGACGACCCGAGCTTCCGTTTCGTCGAAGGGGACATCCGCGATGAAGATGCCGTGAGGAAATCTCTGGATGGAGCGGAGGCCGTGATACACGAAGCCGCGTTGGCCAGCGTTCCCCAATCGATCAAGAATCCAGAGCTCTTCCATGAAGTCAACGTTGGTGG
>QMWE01000022.1 GCA_003661465.1 Hadesarchaea archaeon | reverse complement strand
CGTCCATGCTTCTGGGGATATCTCTTCCTATTAGAAGCTTGAATTCTCCCACGTGGGGCGTGAGGATCCATGGCATTCCATGGAGCAGATCGCGTGTATTCGCCAGGGCTTTCAGTCCATCGGCGTCAAATAACGTCGGAAGCCTCGGATGTTTTTCTTTGAGTTCGCGAGCGATCTCGATGACGGCGTCCAGCGTTTTCGACGTAGTGCCCAATCCTGGTCCTACCACCACAGCTGTGGAACGTTCCAGCTCGCTACGGAGCTCTGGAATGACGGAAGGTTCTAGGTCTTTGCAGGGCAATTTGAGGGTGATGAGATCGGGAGAGATGGAGTTTACGGCCCAAGCCGTTTTTTCCGGAGCTGCCACGATGACCAAGTCTGCTCCAGAACGCAAGGCAGCGAGTCCCACGAGTGCTGGGGCTCCCACATAGTGCGATCCACCGCCCACTATGAGTAACCTTCCAAAGTCTCCCTTGTGGGACTCGGGTTTTCGTTCGGGAAGTACTTTTAACACGTCTCTCTTTGATGTCCAGCGTTTGGTTTTCGTCACGGTTCGACCTCAAAAAGAAATGTAGGTGAGATAATAAAACTCTCAGGTTTTGCTATCCCATCGTCGGGGAATATCGCTTTTTTAAGTATCATGATTAATTATTGATACAACGGGTGATGCTCTGTCAAGACCAGCATGGGTTAAAGGTGCTCCACGTATAGTTACCCCCATTCCAGGTCCCCGTGCAAAAGAGCTCGTGTCGCGTGATGAACGGGTGATGTCTCCTTCCTACACGCGGGCTGAGCCCATCGTGGCGACGGAGGGGTGGGGATGCTACGTAAAAGATATAGATGGAAACGTGTTGCTGGATCTCTCGTCCGGAATGTTTGTATTGAACTACGGGTATTCTCACCCACGGTTAATTCGTGCCGTGGAGCAGCAGCTCAGGAAGCTCACACACTTTGCAGGAACCGATTTTTATTACGAAGCACAGGTCGAACTCGCAGAGCGTTTGGTGGACATCACTCCGGGTAAATTCCCAAAGCATGTTTATTTCGGAAACAGCGGAGCTGAGGCCGTGGAGGCAGCATTTAAATGCGTGCGCTGGCACACTCGTCGTCCGCACATGATCTCCTTTACCGGGAGTTTTCACGGGCGCACGTTTGGGGCGATGAGCTTGTCCGGCGCTCCGACCCTGCGTCGAGAACATTTCGCACCGTTGGTTCCCGAGGTGAGCCTCGTCCAGTTCCCAGATCCTTATCGCGGTCCCTTCAAGAGTTCCTCCGAGTGTATCGAGCATATACGCAATCGTTTGGGGAAGGACATCCCGGAGGAAAAAGTTGCCGCAGTAATCACCGAACCGATTCAGGGAACGGCCGGTTATGTGATCCCCCCATCCGACTTTTATCCAATGCTGAAGGAACTCTGCGAGGAGAAGGGATGGATATTCATCGTTGACGAGATTCAAACAGGGCTTGGACGAAGCGGCAAGATGTTTGCAATCGAACATTGGGATGTCGTTCCGGATATCGTGTGTGTGGCAAAAGCACTCGCTGGGGGAATCGCTCCTATAGGCGCCACCATAGCTGACGCAGAGGTCATGGACTGGGAACCAGGTGCGCACGCATCCACGTTTGGAGGAAATCTGGTTGCCTGCGTGGCGGCCATCGAGGGTCTGAAAATTTTGGAAGAGCAGAACTTGGTAAAGCGTGCGGAAGAATTGGGTGAGATGGCGCTCAAGCGGTTGGAGGAGATGAAAGAAGATTCCAGGCTCATAGGCGACGTCAGGGGGAAAGGTCTTCTTCTAGCGGTCGACTTGGTGAAAGATAAACGTACGAAAGATTTTGCAGTGAAGGAAAGGGAAATGCTGGTACGTGAGTCCCTGAACCGTGGACTTATAGTTTTCAGGGGTGGGAAGTCAGCGATCCGGATTGCACCTCCGCTTACCATAGGCAGGCGGGAGCTTGAGCTTGGACTCGATATATTTGAGGAAGCTCTCAAAGAGGTCGAAAGAAAATGCTGATGTTGAAGGAACATTTCAGGGCAAACGACATGGGTCATTTGGTTGTGGGAAAGTTGGACGCGGTCGATCTCGCCAAAACATTTGGGACACCGCTCTACGTGATGGATGAACAGCGTATACGGGAAAAATATCGCAATTTTCACAGGGCATTTTCCAGCCTGTGGCGGAATTTGCTGGTGTGTTATGCCTTGAAAGCGAACTCGAACCTCGCGATCGTCAAGATCTTACAGAACGAAGGTTCGGGCGCGGATGTCAGCTCCGAGAATGAACTCAGGATAGCTCTCGGGGCAGGTATTTCCGGAAAACGCATCGTCTTTAACGGCAATTACAAAACCCGCCGAGAGCTGGAGCTTGCCATAGCCAACGATGTGCTGATAAACGTAGACAACTTCCAGGAGCTGGAGGCTGTGGATAGGATAGCGTCGCATATGGATAAACGCGCGAGGGTGGGATTTAGGGTGAATCCGGACGTGAGGGCTCCTACCCATCCTTATATAGCCACCGGACTCCGCGAGAGCAAGTTCGGCTTCGACGTCGCCAGTGGACAGGCCCTCAAGGCATACGAGCGAGCGGCCAAAATGAAAGATGTGGAGGTTGTCGGCATTCATGCACATATCGGTTCACAGATCCTTGATGCGGCTCCCTATGAAGAAGAGGCGGAGAAACTTATGGCGTTGGTCGCGGAGGTAAAGGAGAAACTGGACATTTCGATTTCTCACGTGGATCTTGGTGGAGGGATCGGCATTCCATACAAACCCGGAGAGAAGGAACTTCAACCCGAAATGGTTGCAGAAAGGGTGGTGAGTGTGGTGAGACGATTTGTGAAGGAACACGGGCTTGAAGAACCAGTGCTGGTATTCGAACCCGGTCGGTACTTAGTGGCCGATGCAGGAATCCTTCTGGCCAGGGTTGGATACATCAAGGAGAGGCTCGGCATGCCGACCTGGATTTCTGTGGATGCAGGAATGAACGCCCTGATTAGACCTGCCCTATATGGTGCATATCACCACATCGAGCTAGCGAACAAACTTGACCAGAAAAACGATGTGGTGGTCAACGTGGCTGGACCACTTTGCGAGTCAGGTGATTTCCTCGGAAAAGGAAGGAAACTTCCCAGGGCCGAACAGGGAGATTTGGCTGTGATTTTCGATGTCGGAGCTTATGGGATCGTGATGTCCAGTCAGCATACCGCTCAACCACGCCCCGCGATGGTGTTGGTCAATGGTGACAAAGCAGAGATCATACGACGAAGAGAGACATTTGAGGATCTGACTCGGCTTGATAGGGTTCCTGGGTGGCTGGAGTGAAACGTCTCGTGGTCAAATTCGGCGGGACGAGCGTAGGCAACATAGATCGGGTTCGGCTTGGGGCCAAAGCGATTTTCAACGAGTACCGAAAGGGCAACCAAATCGCTGTAGTCGTCTCAGCCATGGGACACACGACGGATGCCTTGCTTAGGGCAGTCAATGCAGCAAAGCGAGACTTTAGCAAAAAAGAGTTGGATTTCATAATGGCTTTAGGCGAACGCGTCAGCGCTCGAGTTTTCGCCGCAGCGCTACGTGAGCTGGGGGTCGATGCTAGATTTGTCGATCCTGCCCAAAGAGAATGGCCCGTGATAACGGATAGCAACTTCGGAATGGCGAATGTTGATCTTGCTGAGACAAAAAGGAGGGTTCAACGATATATCCTACCCTTGATGAGACGTGGTGTGGTTCCGGTCATATGTGGTTTCTTGGGGCGCGATCGCAGGGGAAACATAACCACGATAGGAAGGGGGGGAAGTGATATAACGGGCTTTTTGATCGGCAAATGTGTGCACGCGGACGAGGTGATCATAGTTACGGATGTCGAGGGTGTGATGAGCGCTGATCCAAATAAGATTTCCAACGCACTTTTGGTGGGAGAAATTACCGTCGAGGAGATGAGGGATCTTGCTCGTTTCGGGGCTCAGGTGATGCATCCCCGTGCCATGTCGTACAAAGACCCGGAGATAAAGGCAAGAGTTACACATTTCAGACGAGGTGATTTATCTTCCGGTGGCACAACCATAGTGGGACCTAAGGAGCGTGAATTCGTGGGCGTGAAATTGCACGGAAAGCCACTTGCCATGTTGACAGTGGTCGGGGAGAAAATGCAGACGACTCCAGGCATACTCGTAAGATCTGCGGGTCCACTCAGCCAGGCTGGGATAAACATATTTGGTGTTTCGATCGGTCCCAGATCCTTTTCGGTGTACGTGGCAGATAAGGACGCCACAAAGGCGCTCAGGCTCATGCACAAGGCAGTGGTCGAGAACAGGCTCATGAAAAGCGTAACGAGTGAGGGAGGTTTGGCGATGATAGTGGCGGAGAGCGAACGGTTTATTTACACACCAGGTGTGATAGCCAAACTTACGGAGCCGGTGGCCAAAGCTGGGATAAACATAGTAGAGATATTGTCCAGCAGGGCCTCGATAAGCTTCTTTGTCAACTGGGATGACCGGGAGAAGGCGCTAAAGCTGTTCAGGCGAGCAATGAAGAAAATAGAGGGATGAACGTGTTCGAGGGTGCATATACGGCAATGGTGACCCCGTTCGGCGAGAAAGGGGAAATAGACGAAGATGGACTTCGAGAAAACGTGAGATTCCAGATAGAGAACGGGATCCACGGGCTACTTCCTGTCGGTACTACGGGAGAGTGTGCGACCCTCTCTTACGAGGAGCACAATCGCGTTGTGGAGATCGTGGTGGATGCCGCAAAAGGTAAAGTCCCTGTGTTGGCTGGAACCGGTAGCAACTCCACATGGGAGGCGCTCATGCTCACCAAACACGCCAAGGAGATCGGAGCTGACGGTGCCCTGCTGGTCGTTCCTTACTATAACAAGCCGACGCAGAGGGGTCTCTATGCGCACTTTAGGAAGATAGCTGAGGAGGTCGATCTTCCTCAGGTGATCTATAACATTCCGTCTAGGACAGGTGTAAATCTTCTGCCAGAAACCATGGGGAAATTGGCCAAATTGAAGAACATCGTCGGGGTGAAGGAGGCCACGGGGGATATGAAACAAGTAAAACGAATAATCGAGCTGACGAAAGGACAGGATTTCGTCGTGACTTCCGGAAACGATTCGGACACGCTTGCGATAATGAAGCTTGGCGGGGTGGGGGTCATTTCCGTCGCGTCAAATCTCGTCCCAAGAAAGGTGGCGGGCTTGGTCGAATCGTTCAGATCGGGGGACGTTAAAACTGCAGAAAAAATAAATGAGGAGTTGGCACCTTTATTCAAGGCGCTCTTTATCGAGACAAATCCCGGCCCGGTAAAGACAGCCATGAACTGGATGGGCCTAGCGGCTGGGGGACTCAGGTTACCACTTGTTGAGATGGAACCGGAAAATCAGGAAAAGTTGCGCAGGGTTTTGACCGATATGAAGCTGGTGCGACAATGATAAGAGTAGCTGTATGCGGCGCAGCTGGACGCATGGGAAAGCTCATCGTGCGTCAGATCTCAAAGCAGGGGGACATGAAACTGGTCGGGGCCATAGATGCACCGGGGTCTCCCGATATAGAGAAAGACGCTGGAGAACTTGCAGGCGTGGGTGTTCTCGGTGTAACGATTCAAAGTGCGGATAAGCTTGAGGAAGTACTTCTCGGATCTGGACCCGATGTGGTGGTGGATTTCACGAACGCAAATGCCGCACTTCAAAACATTAAAATAGTCTCGAATCTGGGCGTATCGTTAGTCGTGGGAACCACAGGTTTTACACAGGAGCAGCTGGCCGAAATTGAACGTCTCATCAGAGAAAAAAAGATCAAAGCAGTCATCTCACCGAACATGTCGGTCGGTGTCAACGTGTTTTTTAAAACTGTGGAGAAGGCAGCGGAAATGCTTGGTGGGGGATACGATGTGGAGATAGTTGAAGTCCACCATGTGCACAAGAAGGATGCTCCAAGCGGGACGGCGAAGAAAGCGGCACAAATTGTCGCAAAAACCTTGGGCAGGAGCGAGGAGAGCATCAAGATCAAATCCGTGAGAGAGGGCGAGGTCGTAGGTGAACATACTGTGGTATTTTACAACCCTCAGGAGCGAATCGAGGTGGTTCATCGAGCACTCAGTCGTGAAACATTCGCTGTTGGGGTCGTAAGGGCCATCCGTCATGTGGTGACGAAAGGAAAACCGGGCGTTGTTCAAGATATGTGGGATGTACTTGGAATCAAATGATGCTCTCAAGATTGGCTCTTCTTTTTATGGTACGGGCATGGACGTCCGTGTCTGCAGAAACGGCACTTTTGTGGTGGAGGAGGAGATGGAAGTGGTCCTACCATATGTCCATACTTTCGGCGAGGCACTTGAACACCCTCCAGAATTTCACCGTCAAGTGATAAAAGAGTAGAGCTCCAAAACAAAGTGGGTGTTTGGATGGAAAAGATTCCAGTCGCAGTCTTGGGCGCAACGGGTGAAGTAGGTCAAAAGTTCGTGGTCAACCTTCAGGACCATCCTTGGTTCGAGGTGACGGAGCTATACGCATCCGAGAGGTCTGCGGGACGGAGCTATGCCGAGGCTCTAAATTACGGAGAGGAAAACTCGAGATGGTTCTTGAAGGAAGCCCCGTCTAGACAGATACTCGATATAACGGTCAAGAACGTACACGACGTTCGGGCGGACAGATGCGATTTATTCTTTTCCGCTCTGCCGTCGGAGACAGCCCTCGACGTGGAAGGAAGGGTCGCTAAAGAGAAACCGGTGGTGAGCACGGCTTCCGCCTACAGGTACTTCGAGGACAGCTTCACCTACCTCCCGGGTGTCAACGAGTCTCATACGAAGATGATCGAGGTTCAGAGGAAAAGTAGGGGATGGAAGGGCTTTGTGGTTCCTCAGCCCAACTGTACTACGATCGGCTTGGTGATGTCGTTGAAGCCGATCTACGATAAATTTGGATTGAAAAGCGTGATCATGGTGTCGATGCAGTCGGTCTCCGGGGCAGGTTATGCAGCGGTGGCCAGATGGGCCGAGCAGAGAAGAGCACAGGGGACAGAACTTCCCGCCGTGTTGGACAAATTTATTCCGAAGACCTTCGAGGGGAACGTCATTCCGTACATAGAGAAGGAGGAGGAGAAGGTGAAAACGGAGACCCTAAAACTCCTCGGAAAATTTTCCGGTGGAAAGGTACACCCAGCGGAGTTCAAGATAACGTGCAGATGTAATCGGGTTCCGGTCCTGCATGGACATACGGAGTCAGTGTTCATCCAGACAGCTGAAAATACCTCGATCGACGGGCTCAGGAAAGCCTGGGAGGAATACAGAGGTGAACCGCAGAGACTTGGCCTGCCCACTGCACCCAAACGACCGATCATTCTCATGGAGGAGATGGACAGGCCGCAGCCGAGATTCGACTCAATGGCCGAGGGAGGGATGGCAGCTTTGGTGGGCAGGATTGAAGCAAACGTCTTCGATAACGGATTTCAGTACACAGTCCTTTCGCATAATATTGAACTCGGCGCTGCTAAGGGAGCTATACTCGCTGCTGAGTATCTCCACAAAGCTGGGCTGGTCGAGTGAAATCCAAATTACCGCTGATAACGCTGGGACTTTTTGTCTTGGTCGGATGCGCTTTATTGTGGATGGTTTTGCCGCGGTCCCCAGCGGAGCCCGGAAGTCTAGTTCAGCTCACCTTTTCAAATTCGGATTATGACCCGGACTGGAGTCCGGATGGTGAAAAGATAGTCTTTGCACATCTGGAGGGGGAGAACCAGACGTTGTGGTTGGTTAACTCAGACGGCACCGGTTTTGTGGAGATCGGTCCGGGATTTGACCCTTCTTGGAGTCCTGTCGGGGACAAGATAGCGTACACTCGTAATAATCAGATTTACACGATGAACCCTGGAGGAGACGACATCGTCCAGCTGACCGCTGAGGATGCCAACGGCAATCCAGCTTGGAGTCCAGATGGAAGCAAGATAGTTTATACTCGGTACGGTGAAGACGGGGCATCGATTTGGATGATGAATGCGGATGGTACGGGAAAAATCGCACTTACCTCACCGGAAAGCGATGGGGACTGCTCGTGGCCCTCATTCAGTTACGATGGATCGAAGATAGTCTACATAAAAGGTCCGGTGACCGCGGCTCCAGGGGCCGAGGCGGAACCCAATGAGATATGGGTGATGGACAACGATGGTTCCGATAAACATCAGATTTATGCGCCTGGAGATAGCGGACAGCTCATATTTCAGCGCGCTTGGAACAGGGACAACAAGATCTTGTTCATGCGGCAGTCAAGTGGGAGAGCCCCAGACGTGTGGATGATGAATTCCGATGGGTCCGACGCGTTTCCCCTGCTGGAAAGCCAGCAATATTGCTACGGTGACCCGGTATGGGACCTAGCGGGTACCAAGGTGGCGCTCATAAAATCTTCGGCTCCAGGGTCTCAAAATATATTCATCTTTTCTTGGCCTTGAAGGAAATGGTTTTCTCGCTGATTCCGAACTTTTTCAACGTTTTGGTCATCTCTTCCAGTAATTTGCGTTCGTGGAGTTTTTTGTGTCCGATGATCCCAAACGTCATGATCGTTCCGATGAGATAAATTATCCACGGACTAGGTACTAGTCCTGTGGATAAGGTGAAGACGAGAACCCAGAACAGGCTAGAGGCCACCGCACCCACTGCGACGGATATCATCATCGTCTTCTTCTTTATGTCCAATAAAAACGCTGCCAGCGCGGCCCAGGATACCCCAAAGAGAAACGTGAACCCGACCACTCCTGCGCCGAAGCCCCACTGTCCCACACGCTGTTCAAACTCGCGTATTTTGTTCTTGGCGATATCTCGGAGTTTTTCGGATCTCTTCCCGTAACGGTTCATGATCCGCTTGGTAAGGTGGCTTTCATATCTCACGGTGTATCCAAGCAGTTCAAAGAACCAGAACCACACCGGAACGAGGATCAGGTGAATAGCGGTGACAGCTACCGCAGTTTCAAGTGTGGAAAGTCCCTGGGTAAACGCGAAAGCTACTCCACCTGCGGGCCCCAAGACAAGGGTTATCAGGATGAGCTCGAGAAATATCATCAATTTGATCCCTCCGTTTATTCATCCTACGGGCATGTCAATAAGAACTTGGTGATAGCGGGGGGTGGAACTTCCGAAAGAGGCTTGCGCCACTTTCTCTTGAACCACCGACTTCCAGCGTCCGCGCCGATGCGTGGACGTCTCCGGGTCTCGCAGGAGCGCCAAACTCGTGGCTTGACACCTTATGAGCCCGGCGGGCACTCCATGCTGCCGTGGGGGCAGAGTAATGTACTACTCTTGCTCTACCCCGCTGCAGGTAGCTTCCCCGCTATCATTAGAAGGTTTCTGTCCTCCTGGCTTTAAGAATTTGTGTAACATCCCTCCTAAGACGGCTCCTCCTCCGACGAGCAGTCCGTAGTTCAGGAGGGACATGAAGGTTCCGGTGAAGAGAATCCCGAGTAGTTCTTCCTGAGTTATCGAGTACAGCGGGTAAAAGAGCTCCGGGGACCAGAATATGTAATACACCTCGATGAGCCCTATCAGCAGGAAAAGCAGTCCTGTGATAAGCCCGACCCTCAGGTGTTTGCTCCACTCTTGGGTTTTCCTGGAGAGCAGATAACCTGTTATGACCCCAGCTGCTAGGACACCTAAAGTTCCGGCTCCCAAGAATACCAGTAGTAATCCGGAAAGAAACCCTATACCCATGGGCATCAGGCTGTGGGAGCTCGGGATCCCCCTGCTCAGCAGAAAAATGATGCCCCCAACCATCGCCAAAAGAAAAATGGAGTAAATACCGAAACCCGTGCTTTTGTCGAGGGTGTTCCCATACATGTCCTCAGATTCGGCCGGTTCATGGTAATTGTCTCCGAAAAACTGAGTCCGGTACACCAGTATTCTTCCATTTGGGGGCTCTAGCGTCATGGTGTAATACCCGTTTTCGTCCGTGATCGCAGATCCGACAGCAACGTTCTCGTCCGAGAGGACTTGAACCAAAACTATATTTTCTCCTTCGATGCCTGAATTTTCGCTTGTAGTCAAATATCCGCTGAAGATTGCGGTCTTCTTTTCCTGTAGCTCCAAAATCTGCATCGCGCCGCTCAGTGAGGTATACGCCTTTTTCACCGTGGGCCCCTGATAGGCACCGTTTTCTGGAGCTCTTACATTTTCTCCAGTCAGAGTTTCCACGTAAAAGTAAAAACTGTGCGATCCCACGTCCGAAGTCGTCGTGGCCCAGTAAAATCGGTATATCACACCATCGGTGGCGTCGTTGTCGGTTTGGTCCTTTTTTTCCATGGTCTTTGGATTTCCATCGATGTAGACTTTCGGGTAACCCATCGCCGGCATATTGTTTTCCGCATCCCTGTAGGTGACTTCATAAACGAAAACGGATCCCCATTCTTCGTTTTCAGGGGTCAGCTTTGGATTTTCCAGGGATGGGGACTCGCTAGATGCTCCGGTGACGGTTTGGGACGGCGAGATACATAGTATCCCCAAGACCATTGTCACAGATAAAGCCAGTTTGAACACAAAATTTTTCATCGCCATCACTTATTATCCTGTTCCTAATAAATAGCGCTAATTTTCTCATTTCAT
>QMWE01000021.1 GCA_003661465.1 Hadesarchaea archaeon | reverse complement strand
TTCTTTCTTGTAATCGACCAGATCCATCTTGTTTATCGCCACGACCAGCTGCCCCACGCCGAGGGTGAACGCCAGAGCCGCGTGCTCACGCGTCTGGGGCATTATCCCGTCGTCGGCGGCCACCACCAAGATCGCAGCATCCGCCTGGCTCGCCCCAGTGATCATGTTCTTCACAAAGTCACGGTGCCCGGGAGCGTCTATTATCGTAAAGTAGTACTTGTTGGTCTCGAACTTCTTATGAGCTAGGTCTATCGTCAACCCTCTCTCTCGTTCCTCCTTGAGACCATCCATGATCCAAGCAAACTTGAACGTCTTACCCTTGTCACCCATTGCCTCGAACTTTCTGATCTCCTCCTCCTTCACGAGCCCCTTTTCATAGAACGTCCTGCCGACCAGCGTGGACTTGCCATGGTCGACATGGCCGATGGTTATCAGGTTCAAGTGCGGCTTTGCCATTTTTCACACCCTTCACATCTTGCTATTTTCATTTTGCATTTCCATTTAAAAAGCCTTCGGGTCCACCACGGAAAATTATCTGGCCCCCTTCGCTATACGTTCTATCTCACTTTTGCGTGCCACGGCATAGCTTTTCACGTCGTTGTTGGCTGCGAGGATCAGCTCCTCCGCCAAACACTCATGTATCGGTTTTTTGTTGGAAAATGAGGAAGAAAAGGCGCCGCCCGCCAGATTCTGAAGCGCTATGTCGAGCCTCCGCTGGGGTGCCGAATCAACAGCCACGTAATAGGTGATTCCTCCGTAACTTATGCGAGTTGTCTCCTCCCGTGGAGCCGAGTTTTGGATGGCCTCCACGAGCACCTGGATGGGATTTTTCTTCGTCCGATCCGCTATTATCTCAAAAGACTTTCGGACGATTCCATACGCCTTGTGTTTTTTTCCGCAAGCACCAGCTCCTCGAATCACCCTACCACGAAGCTTTCCTGCTCCAGGCCCGGACCGCATGAGCTTGTTTATCAAACGTTCTACGATGGAGACATCGGCTTTCCGAAACTGCTTGCTCGCATGCCTGCCACCCCCATGTAGGACAAGGGGAGGATCTAACCGGATGTACTGTTTGAGACCCAAGTCCCTGATCTCGATCCCCTCAGCTGACCATTTATCAAAATATTTGAACGTCAAGCGATCACCGTGTTGGTTTCTCCTTTCGTCCTTTCACGAGTTCCTTCAGTGAAACACCATTGACCTTGATTATCTTGTATCTCACGCCGGGGATATCCCCATACGCTCCTCCCTTGGCACCCCCAATTCCCTCGATCACTACCTCGTCGTGCTCATCTATGAATCCTATTGCGCCATCTCCTGGGGCAAATGCCGTGACCTGACGTCCGTTTTTGATAAGCTGAACCCTACAACACTTTCTGATAGCAGAGTTCGGCTGTTTGGCCTCGACGCCAACCTTCTCGAGGACGATACCCCTAGCCTGAGGTGAACCCTCCAATGGATCCGCCTTTTCATCCAGCCTCAGCACACGACGCTTGTACTGAGCACTCTTCCACCTGAAGCTCTGTCGCTTCGAACGCACCTTCCGAGCCGCAAATTCCCCTCTGGGAGTTCTTCCCACTTGATCACCTCAAAACAATAAGGAGCTTCAACTTTAAAACTCATGCAAACACTATATCATGGATACCATAATGCCGATTGGCAATTTTTTTCGCATTTTGAATTCTCTTTCCACCCACTCTGCCGCCTTCCATCCTGTCTATCGTCGCCACTGCTATTTTTTTACCACCCCTCTCCACCAGCTCTACGTTTTTGACTTTTGCGGGTGAGAGGATATTTTTAAGAAAATCCGCGAGGTCATCAGAATGTTCGACCACGCTTACGCTTTTCCCGATCACTTGTTTTGCCCTCCGGATTTTGTTTCCACCTTTTCCTATGGCGAGACCGATGTCCCCTTTCTTCACCACAAATATAACTCCTCTCCCATCATCTTCGATCACACAATCGTGCACCCGAGCTCCAGTCATCCCCTCAAAAAGCGTGATGTAGCGCATCTCCTCCGAAGTAAGTTTGATCGTCATCTCATTTCACCACGATGCCGAGCTCCGGCTCTCTCCCTCAACGATGGTCAGCACGCTCACCAGAAACGGTTTGCCACAGAGCAATCCGAGATCCTCGCTGTTTCCATCAAAAACGTGAACAGGGACGTTTCCCAGTTTTGCGTATCGTTCCACATCCGCCAGAACCTCGGAACTGCAGTTGGAGGCTACAACGACAAGCTTGGCTTTTCCTTGCTTCAGAACCTTTAACGATTTATCCGTCCCGATGACGACATTTCCGGCGGCAACAGCTTGTCTTATCTCCTTACTTAGCTCCACTCTTCTCTTCCCTCCCCATCACTAGCTCCACTGAGCCCGTTCCAAGCGGGATAGGTTGTCCAGCAATGACATTTTCGATTATGCCGTCGAGCCTATCCCTTTCGCCATGTATGCAAGCGTCCAAGAGATGTTTCGTGGTGATCTCGAACGAAGCTCGAGCGAGCACGCTGGCCTTTTCTCCACTGACACCGTGTCTTCCGACCTGCATCACCTCCCCGGACGCCGTCATCATATCAGCGACGAGCATTATATGTCTCAGGTCCACCTCCAGCCCCTGTTCTTCTAGCGTTTTTACCGCCTCGTTGATTATGGCGTTGCGTGCCGCCTCTATACCAAGAACCTTCTCGATCTCGTGAATGTTATTTGTCACGGTTCTCGTGGGATCCACCTCTGGCATCGTAATAACCCCAGACAGATTGGATCCCTCCGTGTAGACGACATACTCGTTATCCTCCATCTTAACCAGCACACGGGTAATTCCTTTCAGGCCACGTAGCGTCAGACTCCTCACCTTGGAAGCGAGTTTCCTGAGTTCCGAAAGCGACACCGTTGTGGGTTTCATGCGTAATTTATATCCATCGACATGAACATCGATCTTGAGCGCCTCCTTTATCGCAGATGCCACCTTTGTGGGCGTCAATCCTCTCCGCTGCATCACGGGACGATTCAAGGTGACGACAAATACCGTGTTGATGAGATCCACCTCTGTTTGCAACGACACGTCCTCCACGGTCGTCAGTTCTATCTTTTGGGCGAATTCTTTGGCCTTTTCCTTGCTCTTGGCGAACTTTTCCTTCAGGTGTATCTTCATCAGCGGAGCGGAGGGCATCTTCCTGGCATCTATTATCTCTATAATCCTCGGCAGACCAAGAGTCACGTTCAGTTCTGCTACCCCTGCATAGTGAAAAGTCCGTAACGTCATCTGGGTTCCAGGCTCCCCTATCGATTGCGCTGCCACCGTGCCAACTGCTTCTCCGGGTTCTACGATGGCATTGATATATGCCTGTTTTACGCTTTCTATTATCTCTCCCAGCTGTTCTCGGGTTATCGCCCGATCCTTGCTCACGCGCAACAGGCTCCCCTGAAGCTCGTGGACTATAGAGTCGGGCACCTGCCCTTTCAGTTTGCCGACCTCCGATTTTATCGTATCTGCAGATACTCCAACCACTCAATAACCCCCGATCACGCGTTCTATGATCTTTTCCACCTGCACAGCCTTACCTTTGTCACTGCGCGCTGGATCCACACCGTCTTCACCATACACGAACTGAACTATCGTGCCCCTGTCGTCCCGCACGGTGCCGTCGTATTCCACGCGAAGATCCTGTAATGCGTTTATCAAACGACGTTGCATGTAACCGCTCTGGGCAGTCCTGACGGCAGTATCCACCAGTCCTTCCCTTCCACCCATCGCGTGGAAAAAGAACTCCAGCGGATCTAGGCCGTCTTTATAGCTTGAACTTATAAACCCGCGGGCCCTAGCTCCCAAGTCCTCCCTTCTATAGTGGGGCAACGTACGTTTCCTGTATCCTCGGTTGAGACGCTCCCCACGAACGGACTGCTGACCCACACAGGCCGCCATCTGAGTTAAATTGAGCATGCTACCACGCGCTCCGGTCCTCGCCATGATAACGGCGTGATTGTCCAACCCAAGATATTTCTCCGCGATAGATCCAGCTGAATCCCTGCTTTCGGCCAGAACCTCCATTATCCTCATCTCCAACGTCTCTCGAAGGGACCTGCCGGGGAGGGGCTCAAGCTCTCCGGCATTATAGACATCGATAAGCTTGTTCACCTTTTCTTTTGCTTCATCTATCACTTCGTTTATCCGTTCCTTCGCCTCAGGTGGGATGTCCTCGTCGTCTATACCTGTCGTGAATCCAAACATCATGGCCGCAGCGATGGAAAGCTTGGTGACTCTATCCAAAAATTCCCTGGCTGCAGTGGTGCCATAATCCTTGACGATTCGATCCAGTATCTCACAACGATCCAAGGCCTTATAGCTTCGGGCATCTATAACCCCATGTAGCAGATTCCCGTCCCGGATGACGACATATGCATCAAGTTCACATTCCTCCTTTTTGCACCGTGTGTGATTTTCACAGATCTTGGCCTTGAAGGTCATGTTCAGTCCCTTTGGCAAAAGCATGCTGAAGATCTGCTTTCCCGTCCAATACTCCACACCCTTCTCCTTCACGGCTGGTTTTGGTAGCTCAGAAAAAATTCCGACATGCGCCAGCAACTGTAACGCCTGGCTCTTAGTTAGCAGCCTGCCCCTGCGCGTCAGCAGATAAGCGCCAGTTATGTGATCCTGAATCCCACCTATGATGGGACCCCCAAACCTGGGCGAAAGTATCTGCTCCTGTACTCGCATCAAAATCCGGGCCTCGGCTTGAGCCTCCTCACTCTGTGGGACGTGAACGTTCATCTCGTCTCCATCGAAGTCTGCGTTGTAGGGAGGACATACGCTCAGGTTGAGTCTAAAGGTACGTCCAGGCAGAACACGGACCTCGTGGGCCATTATAGACATACGGTGAAGGGAAGGCTGACGATTGAAGATCACTATGTCGCCGTCCTTCAGATGCCGCTCGACCAAAAATCCAGGCTCCAGTTTGCTCGCGATCTCCTCCCGATCGGCATATCGCAGGTCATAACGTTTGCCATCAGGACTAACCACGGTGTTCGCACCGGGATAGATGTCCGGTCCCCTTCGAATGAGATTTCGCAGCTCCTCGATGTTGTACTCAGTGACCCGAACCGGTATAGTCAAAGTTCGGGCCACATGCTCGGGGAATCCGATCTCGTTTATGCTTATATTTGGGTCAGGGGACACGACCGTTCGTGCGGAGAAATCCACACGTTTTCCGGACAGATTTCCTCTAAACCGGCCCTCTTTGCCACGAAGACGTTGAGCTAATGTGCGCAAAACACGCCCTGACCTGTGCCTCGCAGGCGGTACGCCGGAAACCCCATTGTCGAAATAAGTGGTGACGTGGTACTGCAACAGCTCCCAGAGGTCCTCCACTATCAGATGCGGCGCGCCAGCCTCTATATTCTCCGCAAGACGCTGGTTTATGCGGATGATGTCGACCAGTTTATGCGTCAGGTCATCCTCGGAACGTACGCCCGACTCAAGAATTATACTCGGCCTAACCGTAACAGGCGGTACTGGTAAAACCGTCAGGACCATCCATTCTGGTCTCGCGACCCTTGGGTCTATCCCCAGCAGCAGCGCGTCGTCGTCTTTTATGTTTTCCAAACGTTCGCGCACATCGCTGGGTGTAAGACGATTTTTGCCCTCTACGAAGGTAGTGGGCTTTTCAAACTTTATCTTGAACTGTTTCTCACCGCAGTGAGGACATTTTTCAACCGTGATAGCGCTCCGGATGACCTGGTCGGAAATCTCCCACCATTTTCCTCCACTTCTCCTGAGTTCTTCAACACGTTTTCTGAACTCTTCCAGTTTTTGAGGAGATAACAGGATCCTCCCACAGTTCTTGTTTCTACATGTCGCACGCAAACAACTGTAAATTGTATCGACATAGCCCACATGGATAACGGGTCTGGCGAGCTCAACATGCCCAAAGTGGCCTGGACACTCACCCGGACGTCCCCCGCAGGTCCTACACCTCAAGCCGGGGTCCACCACTCCGAGTCTAGAGTCCATCAATCCCCTGTCAATGGGATACCCATCCTCGTCATAAGTGTCCGCAGTTATTATCTTCGTCACGGACATCTTCCGTATATCATCCGGCGACATCAAGGTGAAGTTTATGCTGTCGATTACTTTGGGGATCCTCATCATACTCATCACCTAGGCCCTGTCCCTCAGCTGTAACCTTGGTAACATACACATGGACTTTAACTCGTCCATGAGTAATTTAAACGCGTATGACATCTCCACCCCATAGATCTCCGAGTCCTCTCCGCAGAGCGGACAGTATCCGCGATCTCTCCTCTTGTCATAAACCGCAAAACTTCCACATTTTCCACAGACTAGACCTGTATATCTATCGGAAGCATCAAGCAAACGCTCCCTCAACAGCATGGCAGCGCCGTGACCGATCAGGCAGTCCCTTTCCATCTCTCCAAAACGCAAACCTCCTTCCCGGGCACGTCCCTCGGTTGGCTGATGCGTGAGAACTTGTACCGGACCACGTGACCTGGCGTGAATCTTATCTGCGACCATATGATGAAGTTTCTGATAATAACACACACCTATGAAGATGTCCACTGGAATCATTTCACCTGTTATCCCGTTGAACAGTACCTCCTTGCCCGTGTGCTTTAACCCGCAGGAGTGTAACATCTCCCTCAACTTTTTTTCGGGTACCCCTCCAAAAGCTGTACCGTCCATCCTCGTCCCAGCCGACGCCCCAACCTTCCCAGCTATCATCTCGAGCAATTGTCCAACTGACATACGCGAAGGTATCGCATGGGGGTTTATGATTATGTCGGGGGTTATACCATCCTCGGTGAATGGCATGTCAGCCCCATCCATGATCATCCCTATCACTCCTTTCTGCCCGTGTCTGGAGGCGAACTTGTCCCCTATCTCCGGTATTCGCATATCCCTGACCCTTATCTTCACGAATTTGTTGCCCTCCGAAGCTGTAGTGACCATTGCCATATCCACGATCCCCTTTTCACTGGGCCTCATCCTTACGGAACTTTCCCTTCGACCGTGCTCCACTGCGAGCCCGAACTCATCTATCTCCTCCAAGAACCTTGGGGGGCTTGTTCGTCCGATCAAAACGTCTTCTCCCTGAACTTCAGATTCAACCTCAGCTATTCCATCTTCGCCCAAGTTCCTGTAGAGACTCGCCTCGGCGTATCCCCTGATCTCCTCGCTCGGAACCTCGAACTTGTCCTCCTGTCCACCAGGATATCTCCCCTCTTCCGCTTCATACACCCTGTAGAACGTGGTCCGACCCATTCCACGGTCGATGGAGTCCCTGTTCACTATAAGCGCGTCTTCCATGTTGTATCCACCGTAGGAGGCGATTGCCACCACGAGATTTTGACCCGCAGGCCTACGGTCGAAGCCCACGGCATCCATCACCTTGGTTTTTACCAGGGCTACTTGGGGATAATGGAAGAAATGTCCCCTTGTATCCACGCGTTTGTGGATACTGGTGGTGGTGATCCCCAGCGCCTGTTTTGCCATATTCGCACCATATGTATTACGGGGTGACTGATTGTGCTCGGCGTACGGGACGAGCGCCGCACTTATTCCCAGTATCACCAGCGGGTTGATCTCCAAGTGAGTATGTTCGGGACTCAGCTCATCTTCGGACACCGCGATGAATGTATTTTCTTCCTCCTCGGCGTCCAAGTATTCAACGATGCCTCTTCTTATGAGATCCTGCCAGACCAATTCACCTGATTTTACTTTTTCAAGTATCTCAGGGGTCAGGGCGGACTTGCCACCCTCAACCACGATAACTGGCCTGCGCACTCTGCCGGCGTCAGTATTTACGCGCACGTCGTCGGTATCCTCTCTGTACGCCACGTTGACCTGCTCATCTATGGTACCCTTTCTCCGATGACGTCTGAGCTCCTCCACCAATATCTTTCCGTTCTCCGTAACTCCAACCAACCGTCCATTGATGTACACGGCACATCTTCCTTTCTTCTCGCTGCCTTTGTCTATCCTCGTGACGCCGAGTTTGTACATCAAACGCTCCACTTTGCCCTCCTCGGTTCCGGTAGATATCTCCGTCATCAAGGCAAGGTTCTTGACCAAACCGCAGTTTGGACCTTCCGGCGTCTCGGATGGACATATCTTCCCCCAATGAGTTGGGTGCAAATCCCGAGCCTCGAAATGGGGCTGACTTCTGCTCAACGGAGACACAACACGTCTCAAGTGGGATATCGCCGCGATGTAATTGGTGCGGTCCAACAGCTGACTTACTCCAGTCCGGCCCCCAGGCCAATTTCCAGTCGCTAGCGCATGACGGATTCTCTCAGTCAACACATCCGCACGGGCCGCGGTTATCAGGTTGAGCTCCCTTCCCCTTGCATTCGCTCTCTCCAACTGATATTTGATATCCCTAGTGAGATTGAGAAATGCAAGCCTGAAGACGTTCTCGAGAAGATCGCCTGCTAGCTTTAACCGTTTGTTTGCGTAGTGGTCTTTGTCATCGACATCTCTCCTACCGAGACTGAGCTCGATCACCTGTTCCACCATTCGTCCCAGATAATATGCCTTGTTGATCCTATCGCTCGGTTTGGATCCGATGTGCGGCAAGAGATAACGATCCAGGACCTCCCGCGCGCGCTGTAATCTGTACTCCCTCGTCTGTCCAATTGCCACTCTCTTCCCGATGACGTCGAGCGCATTTTCTTGAGTTTTTACATCTATGGCCTCCTGAAGATTTTCAAATAGTTCCCTGGCGACTTCAGGATCCTCAGAGACTGCCTCGACTATTTCCCTATCGCTCTCTAAACCCAACGCCCGCATCAAAACCACAAGCGGGACCTGTCCTGGTACGGCCGGAAAAGAAACCCGCAACAACCCGTCTCGCTTTCGCTCGACCACCACCAGCGCACGGAATCCATGAAGGGTTGAGAAAACCTTAGCCACCTCGGTGCCCATCCGCTCATCGCGTTCGACCAATATCGAGTTGGATGCCAGATCCTCTTGAGCGACTATCACGCGCTCCGAACCGTTGATTATGAAATAACCACCGGGATCCAAGGGATCTTCCCCGGCATTTATGAGCTGCTCCTCGCTCATTCCATAAAGTTTGCATATCTTCGATTTGAGCATCACTGGCAATTCCCCTATGTAGACTTCTTGAGGAGGCAACTCCTTTCCATTTTTTACAACCGCCATCTCCAGCAGAACCGGCGCTGTGTAGCTCATATTCCGCAGTCTGGCCTCACTGGGGAATATCGATGGATGAGAACCGTCCGCTTCCTTGATGGATGGAGTTCCTATTCTCACCTTCCCAAACTTTACACTGGTCCCCTTGATGTCCAACTCTATGCCACCTATCTCGTCGATGACCTGCTGGATCCCGTGTTCGACGAACTCGTTATATGAATCTAGGTGTTGCCGTACGAGACCTTTCTCCTTGAAAAAAGCTTCTACGATGGGCCAAGTATCCTGCATTCATTCACCACTATTCATTCACAACATATCTGTAGACGACCGCCGTCCCCGCAGTGGGACTGTTCCGTGTGATCTTGAGGACATCGCCGGGCTTCGCTCCGATTTCCCTTGCCGCAGGATCTGAGCTCTTGATGAGGGGGAGATGATAAGGCTGAATTTTATACCGCTTTAAGACTTCCTCTACCTTTTCCTTTGGCAAAATCTCGTGCTTCGGCACCAGCACATGCCGCCCGACTTTGAACTCTTCAGGCATTTTTTCACCCGCGTTCCCAGACGGGCCCGGCGGGATTCGAACCCGCGACACCCGGCTTAAAAGGCCGGTGCGCTGGCCAGACTGCGCTACGGGCCCTACCCAGAAAGCGGTTCAAAATCTTCCTTTTATCCTTTTCGCTATTTAAAATCACCGAAAGCTCTTTTAAGGCTTTCTAAAGAGAGTGCCCCGGTTTTCGCCACCTCCGATCATATCGAGATGGCGCCCATCGACAGGCAAAATGCCTTTGGCCGGGATTTGAACCCGAGGCGCAGGCTCGACAGGCCTGCATGTTAGTCCGGGCTACACCACCAGGGCACCAGTGAAAAAATTACGCCAGAAACGATAATAAGCTTTTCAAAAGGAGGTTGGCAGCGTCTCGGGGTTCCCACCTGCTCTCGCAAGGCAGTACAACCCGAATCGCTGGTGAGCTTAACTTCCGGGATCTGACGGGACCGGGTGTTTCCTCACCGCTATGGCCGCCAACCAAGTAATTTTCGTTTTTAAAGCTTAAAAAATTTGGGTGGTTCGCGTGGAAGATTTTCGGCAAAGAACGGAATATCGTGGAAAAGAAAAATGAACCTCTGCACAATCTAAATATCCTCATTTAGTGGACAAGAGATATGCAAAAAGTATGGTGGGATAAGCGTCAATATATGGAAACGACAGGGTAGAGCACCACTGTCATGTTATGAGATCTATTTTCTCAAGAATACCAGAATGTGTCTTATTAGGAGGGGATTTGGGGAGTATTGCGCTCGTTATCAATAATGAAGTCCCGCGGGGGAGATTCGAACTCCCGACATGTCGGTCTCGGCTTGGGTCTACAGCCGACCACTCTACCAACTGAGTTACCGCGGGACCAAGTAAAATTTGGATTTCTAAATTCTTAAGGTTTCACTCGAGAAACTCGTGTAATCTTCGAATCG
>QMWE01000020.1 GCA_003661465.1 Hadesarchaea archaeon | reverse complement strand
TGCTGATGATACCCGGGCAGAAATATGATACGCTAACGACCTCGGACAGCGGATGGGAATACGACGTTGCGGTCGAAACCAACGCCTTGAACGCACTTGCAGAAAATAACACCCTCTCCCACGCTCCGTATGGTCTTTATGTAGATCCCTCATCGGAACTTCAACCCCTCATCGCCGTTCTCATGTACCGCGGTGCTAGTGCTTTGAACTCGAGCGTTACCCTGATGGACGTCGTCAGGTACTACGCTCCCCTGATATTCGCGCTTTCACTCATTCCGATCTTTCTGATAGGAAGAGAACTTGGAGGCGACTTGGCCGGATGCGCATCCGTGTTCTTTGCCGTGACCATGGTCTCTCCGATTTACTGGCACAAGGTCGGAGCGTTCGATCGAGAGCCCATACAGCTCATTCTGGGGGCTTGGGCGATGTTTCTCACTATAAAACTCTTCAAAGCCTCGCGTCAATCGGTCCTTAAATTTGCACTTCTGGCCGGGATGGTGTACGGGCTATTTGGCCTTGCTTGGGCTGGATGGCACTACGTCATAGCGATCACGATACTTGGCATGTCTATCGTCCTGCTACTCGGTTTTTTGGGGAGATTCGCGCGGAAAATAGATGTCGTTGGGAATCTCCTTGGGGCCATTCGCGGACATCTCGATCTACTGATCGGATGGGTGATAATGATGCTCGTGATAACCCTTGTGCTTGGAGTGCTTGGAGGCAAAAGTCCAGACTTGTGGGTAACCGTGTTCGGGACGTATGCAGGCTACCTCGGTATCGGAGGGGGAGAGGGAATTTCAGTTTCAACGTATGCTTCGGAAATGCAAGCACTACCGAGAGACTTAGATGCATGGTGGGAAGCGGTTCCAGGTAAATTTTATGCTGTCGATATATTGACCACGTTTGTCTTCACCTTAATCATTTTGGCATTCCTCAAGTTTATTTGGTCTAGGAAACGCTGGGAAATCCTAACTTTTGCATGGCTCATTGTTCTTTTGGCAATGGTCTGGCCGGGGGCCGGCCAGGCCAGATTCGAGCGCATGTGGTGGCCGTTCGTCCCTGCCATGGCTGGAGTGGGCGTGGCCGTATGTCTCTCCGTGCTCAAGCAGATGTCGTTCGAGCCTTCAATGGGATGGTTGAGGAATATGCAAAATCCACTTGTCTTGATCCTCGTGGCTGGCATGGTAGTGGTTCCATTCGGGGTCAATGCCCACAGCGCTGCGGAGCATGTCGCCCCTCCGACGGAATGGCGTGGCGTGGGCTTTGACGAGGCTTTCATGGAGACTTTTGACTGGATCAGGGAGAATACCCCGGAGAATTCGATATTTTCGATCCAGTGGTCGTTTGGTCACCTCTTCACGGGCGTGGCCAGACGACCAACAGTGGTCGATGGGGCAGAAGTTCCGGCGAGAGAAGGTACTTGGGAAAACGATCCAACATTCGTCCCACGTCCACCTGATTACATCTATTATGTCGAAGGCGACCAAGGACTTATCTATGGTGTTGATGTTTCTCCAAAGTCCTACTGGAGCAATTTGGAGTCATGGGTAAAGGACGAACCGGGTAGCAAATTTGGATCGTTTGAGATCAATGGCAGACGTATCGACGTGGAGTGGTTCCCCATGATGGGGGGAGATGAGCTTGAGTGGTATCTTGAGACTTATAGGGACAACTACGGGGTTAAAATCGATTATGTGATATTTTCCGTTGATGAGTACTCTAGAGCCTACGGTTATTACCAATCCACACAGATCAGAAACATCTTATTGGTTGCAGAGAGACTGTTCGATCTTTCCCAGTTGCATCCCACATCGGAAAACGGAAAATACGTTTTCAATTTCGGTGAGAACAGGGAGGCTGTGGTCCTCGATTACCAAAATGGATCGGTTTACCTCAGAACCGACAATGGAGACATGACGATGGATGGATATGGAGTCATGAGGGTGAGCGATGGGCAAATTACTGATTTGATCCAGTTCAACCCGCCGACCTCCACGCCGGATATCGAGGAAACGTTGATACTTTTCCTCGATGAGGAGGACCAGATAACATCCGCGCGGCTGGTCAAAGGCGTGTCGGAAAAGGTGTTTGCCCGCCCCATCCCTGTAGGCGTGCTTGCATTCTCAGGCAACCTTGAAAGTGTGGGTTACATGGAAGATGTCTTCACGAGTTCGAACGGCTATGTCAGGGTTTTCAAGATTTATCACCTGCCTTCCCTCGCCGCTCCAGCCGATAATTCATTGACGAACGACAACACACCGGAATTCAAGTGGTATGAGGCTGTGGGTGGGGTCACGTACGAGCTGCAGGTGGATGACAACGCCGACTTTTCCTCTCCGGAAATCCATGAGGACAACCTGAGCGCTAGGACATACATGGCATCCACAGCTCTTCCAGATGGAGATTACTTCTGGCGGGTCGCGGCGTACGATTCAGCGGGTAATTTGATGGGTTGGTCAGATGTGCACGCTTTCGCCGTAGATACTACTCCACCCGAGATGCCAACACTTCATGCACCAGAAAACGGGGCACAGTTGAATGACAACACCCCCACATTCGAATGGGCCCCAAGTTTCGAGGCTCAGGAGTATCGATTGCTCGTGGATGAAAATTCGGAGTTCAGCTCCCCGGAGATAGATCTCACCCAAACAGAAAACTCATACACCTCCACGACGGAACTTCCGGACGATAACTACTACTGGATGGTCATAGCGATCGATCGGGCCGGGAATGAAAGCGAGTCATTGGTACGGACTTTCTCGGTTTTGGCCGGAGGGGCCTGAGCATGCAACGTCCGCGAGGGACCAGGGACCTAATGGGTAAAGAGCTGGCGAGCGTTCGTCATGTGATGCGTGTAATGAGCGAGCTTTTCAGGCGCTACGGTTATGCGGAGGTGGAAACCCCTACATTTGAGCACCTGGAGCTCTTTACGAAGAAGAGCGGGGAAAACGTTGTCAGACAGCTCTATGCTTTCAAGGACAAATCCGGCCGGGACCTCGCCCTCCGCCCTGAACTTACAGCTCCGGTCGTCCGCCTCTACATCCAACAGTTACGGTCCTTCCCAAAACCGGTCAAGCTCTGCTACTTCGGCAGCTGTTTTCGATACGAGGAGCCTCAGGCGCAGCGGTGGCGGCAGTTTATGCAGGCAGGAGTTGAGGTGATAGGTTCGGCTAGGCCGGAAGCGGATGCGGAAGTGGTCGCGGTTGCAGACAGCGTGATGCGAGAACTTGGTTTGGATGGCAGAGAACTTAAAATTGGAAATATAAGGCTGCTCCGGAAGGTGCTGGCCAACGCCGGAGTTGAAGGAGATGCCCAGGATCGAGTGCTCAGGGCGATCGACAGCCATGAGGATGGGCGAATCCAAGAGGAACTTGGACGTACCGGTATGGATGCTAAGAGCAGGCAGTTGGTCACGAAGCTGATAAAATTGCGCGGCGGTGTGGAGGTCCTGGAAAAAGTGGAGCGATTGCTGAATGGAATCCCCGAGACAGACCAGGCGTTGAGGAATTTCAGGGATGTCATCGACTGTCTTGGTCCGATGGGCGTTGAGAGATTTGTGGTCGATATGGGGATAGCTCGAGGACTAGAGTACTACACTGATTTCGTCTTTGAGATCTACGTGGGCGGTGTCCAGGTCGCGGGTGGAGGACGTTATGACACGCTGATCGAGCTTCTGGGTGGAAGCTCCACTCCGGCTGTCGGTGTCGGGTTCGGTGTTGACAGGATAGCGCAAACCTTGATCGAACTCGATGCAGCTCCTGCCCGCGGAGGATTGGACTGTATGGTACTTCCAGCGAATGAAGGTGTTCTGAAGGAATGCCTTAAGCTCGTCACAGAACTCCGGAGGGCGGGTCTATCTGCGGATGTGGACTTGATGGGTCGAAAGCTGGGCAAAGCCATCTCATATGCGGATTCGCTCAAGGTAAAGCGCGTGGTGGTCGTTGGGACGAGAGATCTGAGCGAAGGTAGGGTGATCATCAGAAATATGATGACTGGGAAACAGGAGTCGGTATCTCGAGATGAACTCGCGAAAAGGCTAAAATCTGTATCCTAGTTCCTCAAAGACCTTTTTCATGGTTAGGGAGTCCTGCTCCAAGACCGGCGACTCGGAAATCAGCGTCACGTCCATTTTTTGTTTCAGTATCCTCTTGGCTAGAGGCTTGAAAGGTGGTTCGTCGAATTCGATCGGCAGGTGACGCTTTTCGTTTCCGTATCCGTCGATTTTTGCGGGAGTCCACTCCATGGACGTGAAATGACAGTGCAGGAGTTTCAGCTTGAGAGGGCTAAGCTTCTTGAATATCTCTTCGTAATCTATCTTACCCGCGTTTCTCGCCCACAGGTGTGCAAAATCCACCACCGGTTCGCATCCGCGCACCCGTCCGCAGAGACGAACGATCTCGTCCAGTGTACCAAACTGGCTCACCTTCCCGGTCGTTTCGAGACCCAGAGCAACTTTTTTGATGCCCGCGGACCTCATATGGTCCAGCATATCCTCACAGGCCTCCATGATGGAGTCAAATGTGGCTTCAGGGGTCTTTGAGCCGTAGTAACCTGGATGGAACACCACTATGTGCGCCCCCATGTGGAAGGCCCGTTCCGCAGAGTCAAGGATGCGTTTTTTTGAAGCCTCCAGTTTTTTTCTGTCTGAGGAGTTGAGGTTGATGAAATACGGACAATGAACCGAGAGGAGGATGTTCAGTTCTTTCGCCAGATCTCCGACCTCGTCGGCCATTTCGTTGCTCATCGCGACTCCTCTGACGAACTCTATCTCCATGGCGTTGAGCCCAAGCTCTGCCACCCGTCTTAGTCCACCTAACGTGCTGCGTTCCCTACTTGAGAGCGGGATCCCCGCTGGGCCGAGGTATATCATGCTTCATCCAAAATCCTTATGGCTGGATCCAAAAAATCTTTTGCGGGATAACTGGATGCTGAACAGGTTCAGGGAACGGGCCAACCACGTGATACGGCCGATAGCACAGATCTTCGCCCGGACAGGAGCAAATCCAAATGCCCTGACGTTCATCGGGTTGGCGGTCGGGGCCCTCGCCGCGTTTTTCTTCGGGTGGGGAGATCAACTTCTGGCCGGAGTGGTTTTACTGGTGGCAGGATTTTTCGACGTGGTGGATGGTGCCGTGGCCCGCATTCTGGGGAGAGAAACGGCTTTCGGTGCCGTGCTGGACTCGACCGTGGATAGATATGTGGACTTTCTGGTATTTACGGGCATCATCTACGCATTCGTGGCTGGAAAGATCTCAGAACCAGGTTTTCTTCCAGGTTGGGGTTGGGGTCTCTTGGCAATGGTGGGGAGTTTCATGGTGAGTTATGTTCGCGCAAGGGCGGAGGCAACTGGGTCCGGCAAGCTGGATGTGGGCGTAGCGGAGCGCGCGGAACGATTGGTCATTCTGGCAATTGGAGCTCTGGTTGGCTATACCCAGTACGCCGTGGTCCTGATAGTCATCCTAACTCATTTGACCGTACTGCACAGAGTGATCGTCGCGTGGCACCGTCTGCGTTAGCTTGAAATCTTTGCGCAGAATTCCTTGAAATACTTGAGTCCCTCGCGAAGCAATTCCTCACCCTTCTTCGTGATCTTATAGTACTTACGTGCGGGTTTCCCCCGCTGTTCCTTCCACTCCATCGTGACGTATCCATTCCTCTGGAGGCTGTAGAGGACCATGTAGGAGTTGACCGTGGGGGGTTTCCAGCCAAATCTCTTCTGGGTCTCCTGCCGGAGTTCGTACCCGTACATGGGACGCTCTTTTAGTAGTTTCAAAAAGTAAGGCCATATCATTTCGACAGTAGTTTTCTTTTTCAGTCTAGCTACAGCCACAAAAACCCTTCCTCTACATATATCACAACCTTTAAATAGCTAATTCTTGGATATACATCCAAGGTTGAAATATGGTTGTAACAAAACGATGTAACTACTGTGGATATGAATGGAGGCCGAGAGGCGATGGCAGAAGGTGTCCCTCGTGTCACCGGGTGTTAGGTGAAACGAAGGTACGTGCGTGGGAGGATGCGGGATTGAGGTTGAAAAAGCGACTGGCTTCCCATGGTTGGGACGTTAAATCAGTTGGCGGCGTGGGCGCGATCGACGTGAGTGCGAGAAAAGAGGGAAAAAGACTTTTGATAGATGTGAAGTCCGGTGAAAGCTACCATATACGTAGATCTCAGCTAAAGAACTTGCTCGCGTACAGGAACAGGACGACAGATGTTGGGTTTGCATGTGAAATGGACGGAAAATTTTATTTGCTCACGCTAAAAGAAATACTTTAACTTGGTCAGGGGGTTATCATGTCTGAAATAAAAGTGGCAATAGTTGGCGTTGGAAACTGTGCGTCGTCCTTGGTCCAGGGGGTGGAGTACTATAAAGATGCCAGGGAGGATCAGTTTGTCCCTGGATTGATGCACGTAAATTTCGGCGGGTACCATGTGCGGGACATAAAATTTGTCGCCGCTTTTGATGTTGATGCGAACAAGATAGGAAAGGATCTCTCCGAGGCCGTTTTCACGCCTCCGAATTGCACCGTAAAGTTCAGCGATGTCCCGAAGCTCGGGGTCGAGGTGATGAAAGGCCCCGTACTTGACGGACTTGGCAAGTATCTCAAGCCGGTTATCCCCACGGATTCAACCCAAAACCCTGTGGATGTGGCGGAAGTGTTGAGAAAGGCCGAAGCGGATGTTTTGGTTAGTTACCTTCCTGTGGGGAGTTACGAAGCCTCTCGTTTTTATGCCCAGCAGGCGATAGAAGCGGGATGCGGTTTTGTGAACGCAATACCTGAATTCATAGTTTCAAATAAAGAGTGGGCCAAACGGTTTGAGGACGCAGGAATCCCGTGTGCCGGCGACGATATAAAATCCCAGGTTGGTGCGACGATCTTACACCGTACCCTCGCAAAGTTGTTGCTTGATCGCGGTGTCAAGCTGGAGGAGAGCTATCAATTAAATATCGGTGGAAATTCCGATTTTCTGAACATGCTTGAGGAGGAGCGTCTCAGTTCCAAGCGGGTGAGCAAGACCGAAGCTGTCTCGAGCCAGATCCCGTACGAGGTACCGCTGCGTATAGGCCCCAGTGACTATGTCCCGTTCCTGCACGATAACAAAGTTTGTTACATACACATGCGAGGGAGGAAATTCGGAGACATCCCACTTACCATCGATGTCAAGCTCTCGGTTGAGGATTCGCCGAATAGCGCAGGTGTCATTATTGACGCCATTCGGGCGGTAAAACTCGCGTTGGATCGCGGGATCGGGGGCCCGCTCTTGAGCGTCTCGGCGTACTTCTTCAAACATCCGCCGGTGCAAATGCTGGATGTCGATGCAAAACAGGCCGTGGAGGATTTCATAGCTGGAAAGAGGGAGAGATGATGAAAAACGGGACGCCAGAACTCGTTGTCGTTGGGCATGTGGCGATAGACACGAACAGGTTTCCTCATGGCATGATAGAAAGCACTATCGGTGGAGCTCCAACTTATGCTGGACTTGCTATGGCCGCTTTGGGGAGGAGGGCAGGAGTTGTCGCTAAAGTTGGAGTGGATTTCACAGAACGGTTTCCACCTCTCTACAGTAAGTTTGGAGTGGATACAGAGGGTATCTTGGTTACGGGGGAGCACACCACGACTTTTGAAAACATCTATGACGAGAGAGGGCACCGCACCCAGCTGTGCAAGTACATTGCTCCGGGGATAACCCCAGATGACATCCCCTCCAGCTATCTGAAGTCAGATGGATTTTACGTCTCTCCGCTTGCAGATGAGGTCTCCCCGGAGACCGTGGAAAAGCTCAAAAATGATAACACGATAATGATGGATCCCCAGGGTCTTTTCAGGCAGATAGGAGATGATGGGAAGGTCACAATCAGGTCAGATGTGGATCTCAAACCGTTTCTCGAACATGTCGATGTGGTGAAACTTGGAAGAGACGAGGCCGAGCTGATGATGAGGGAACCAAAAAGGTTGCTGGAGAGACTGATCGAAATGGGGCCAAAAATCGCGATCCTCACCCAAGGGGAAAAACCGGTGCTGATGCTGATCGGTGGAAAATTTCACGAGATCAAAAGCCTGAGGGTGGATGCTAGGGATCCCACAGGAGCCGGGGATGTATGGGGCTCCGTTTTTCTTGCGAGATATATCGAGACCAGAGATGCGGTTGGATCCGCCAACTTTGCATCGGCGGCGGCCGGTCTGAAGATAAAGTATAAAGGGCCAGTAGGCTTTCCATCACAGGGGGAAGTGCTTGCCGCGGTCTCAGGGTAACCTGAAGCATGGATTGGCCAATCCAGCTCCTCTTGGGCTCATGGGATTTGGCATGACCACGGTTCTGCTCAACCTGCACAACGTGGGCCTGCTTTCGACGGCTGGAATGGGAATGATACTGGCGATGGGGATATTCTACGGTGGGTTAGCGCAGATCATAGCCGGGATAATGGAGTTCAGAAAAGGAAACACGTTTGGAACACTGGCATTTTGTTCGTATGGTCTGTTTTGGCTCTCGCTGGTGGCTTTGCTGGTGTTCCCGGTCATGGGCTGGGCAGACCCGGTAGATCCGGCGTCTATGGGCGCCTACTTCGTGATGTGGGGAATATTCACGACCTACATGTCCATTGGAACCCTGAAGATGAAAAGAGGTTTGCAGGTAGTGTTTGTAACCCTGGCCATCCTTTTCTTTCTTTTGGCGGCAGGTGAGTTTACGGGGATTACGGCGATAACTACCATTGCGGGTCTTGAGGGTATCTTTTGTGGGTCGAGCGCAATATACGTCGCGTGCGCGGAAGTGCTGAGCGAGATCTACAAGAGACCAGTGTTGCCGCTTTGACGGATTTAATAACTCTTGGCTATCAGGATGGAGGTCCTAGCGGGTTTTGAGCATATGGGACACATCCCTTTTGTCCGAGATCCAATTTCCTCTCCGAGCACACTTCCACCGGTTTTTTCTTCAAGTTCCCTTCCACATTTTTCCTCGCCGCACCACGGAGATCTGACTATCCCAGCACGTTCGTCCATAACTTTTTTCATCTCTTCAATTTTCCTTAGATCATGTATCTTTCTGGAGAATGATCTCCACGCTTTTTCGCGCATTTCCACATTCATCAGTTCTAGGGTCTTTTTGACGACTGGGAGCAGTTCGCTCAGCGGAATGGTAAAACGTTTTCCAGTATCACGTCTGACGGCCGTCACCTGTTTTTGCTTCAAGTCTCTCGGACCTATCTCCAACCGTAGTGGGACTCCATGTCTCTCCCACTCGTAAAATTTCCTCCCCGGGCGGATATCGCGACCGTCGAAGTGGGATCTCAAACCAGCGGCCTCGAGTTCCCCCGCCACCTTTTTCGCTGCTTCTTCGATATCCTTATCTTCCTTGAACGGAATCGGGATCACCACGATCTGGATCGGGGCTACCCTTGGTGGGAAACACGGACCCAGATTGTCGCCGTGAACCATCACCACTGCTGCTATCACGCGCTCGGATATACCATAACAGGTTTGGTAAACATGTTCGTGTCCGCCGTCCTCCCTCTCGTACTTTATTTCGTAAACCTTTGCAAAGTTCTGTCCAAGGTTATGGATGGTTCCGATCTGAAGTGTTCTGCCGTCTGGGGCCAACGTATCAAAGGCAAGTGAGTACACCGCACCAGCGAAGGTGTCCCACGATGGACGTCTGGTGATCACGTACGGAACTCCAATTTCATCGAAGAATTTTTTATAAATCTCCATAGCGGCTTTGACCTGCGCCTCTGAATCTTCAGATGTGGTGTGAGCGGTGTGAGCTTCCTTGAATGTGGTGACCTCGCGCAACCTTATCAGCGGTTTGGTCATCTTGGTTTCGTACCTGAAGATGTTTACGATTTGGAAAACCTTTAGGGGAAGGTCAGCGTGAGAACGGATCCAGAGTGCAAACATTGGATAGATCGATGTCTCACTGGTTGGGCGAAGGGCAAGTCTGATGTCCAGTTTGTCCTTACCTCCATGCGTCACCCAGTACACTTGCTCCTCGAAACCACGTATGTGTTCCGCTTCCTTCTTGAACAGACTCTCCGGGATCAGTAGCGGGAATAGCACTTCCCTGTGACCAGTTTTTTCCAAGAGTTCACGGATGATCATGAGGACATTGTTTCTCAGTTTCAGCCCGTATGGGAGCCATACGTATAAGCCCTTCACAGGGTAGCGCGTGTCCATTATCTCGGCGTTCCACAGTGCCTCGTCAAACCATTCGCTAAAATCACGCTTTTCCGTTTCACCACCTTGGGATAATCACCAGCAACGACTTTAATCCTTGCGGCAGGTTATCAATGTGAACCCCTTATCTTTCACCACGACCATATCCTCCCAGCGTGCGCCGCCTACTTGGGGAACGTAAATACCCGGTTCCACCGTGATAACCATCTTCGGCTTCAGGAGATCTTCCGAGGTGGGGGCTAGGCTGGGAGGTTCGTGAACGTTTAGACCAACGCCGTGTCCGGTTCCATGGGTGAAGAACCTTGCATAGCCGTGCCTTGTGATCAGCGTCCTAGCGGCCATGTCCACGGTTTTAGCTTTTGTGCCAGCTTTGACTTTCTTAAGCGCCGCATGCTGGGCCAGTTTCACAAGCTGTAGTATCCTAAGCTGCTTCCGTGTCGGCGAGAGTGTGAATGTGCGGGTCATGTCCGAGGCATAGCCTTCGTATGTCGCCCCCAAGTCAACGACCACGAGCTCCCCCTTCTTGATTTTTTTCTCCGTCGCAGCAGCGTGGGGAAGCCAGGAATTTTTGCCGGAGGCGACGATGGTCGGAAATGGCGTGCCCTCCGAGCCAGCTTTGCGCATTTCATACTCAGCTTCAGCTGCTATCTCCAGCTCGCTCCGGCCTGCTGTGATCAGCTCGGCAGCACAGTTCATGCCCCGGAGGGCTATTTTCGCAGATTTTCGCAATAGCCTCAGTTCTTCTCTCGATTTTATCTTGCGGAGATCAAGCACGAGTTCCGGAAGCTCAAGATAACTTATCGGATAAGCGCCTCTAAGTTTTCGTATGAGATCTTCCCTCATTCCATCGTGACCAACAGCTCTGGCATCGATCTCCTGCAGACATTCGGCGATCAGTTGCCACGGCTTGCGGAAATATACTCGCTCCCCACGTCTCAGCGCCGCCTTCCAACTTGAAAATACACGGATGTCCCGGATCCAGCTCTCCTGCCTCGCTTGGTCCGACTCCAACCGACTGCAGATGAGGATTGGATCTCCCTTCTTGGGAAGGATTATGGCTTTGCCAGCAGAGGTTCCGGAGAAATATCGAACATTGTGGATGGCCAAGAAGGCATCTAGGCCACGAGCATCGAGCAAATGTTTCAATTTTCGAGCACGTTCTTTCAAGTTCGACCCACTCCAATTTTATGGTCCTGGGTAAAAATGTTCTCTGATGGTGACGCGCAAGCTCCAGTTGAAGCAGAGATACGATGAGACAGCAAAAATCTATGACAAACGTTACGAGGAAATTCAGCACGCCAAGTACCGCTTGGTTTTGGAAAATTTGCCTTCAAAGATCAAACGACTTCTGGACTTGGGCTGTGGCACGGGCATGTTTTTGAATGAACTCTCGAGTCGCTCGGAATTTGTTGTGGGGCTTGACGTTTCATCGGAAATGCTAGAGGTGGCGAAAGGTCGTGCTGGTAGAGCTCATTTGGTCCTAGCGGATGCTGATGCTCTTCCCTTTATCGACGGGAGC
>QMWE01000019.1 GCA_003661465.1 Hadesarchaea archaeon | reverse complement strand
TGTTGTGGGGCTTGACGTTTCATCGGAAATGCTAGAGGTGGCGAAAGGTCGTGCTGGTAGAGCTCATTTGGTCCTAGCGGATGCTGATGCTCTTCCCTTTATCGACGGGAGCTTCGATGTGGTCGTGTCGGTCACCTTGCTCCAGAACATGCCGAACCCAGCAGTGACGGTGAATGAGGTTGCGAGAGTCCTGAAACTGGGAGGAACTGCTGTTTTCACGGTTTTGAGACATAAACATCGGAAAGAGGAAGTTGAGAGGTGGGTCAAACAAGCTGGCATGAAGGTAATCAGCTCAGGGGATATTCAAGGAAGTGAGGATGTCTTCTGCGTTGCGAGATTATAACCGAAGTTTTTAACTTAGCAGGGAGTACCATTTCTTCTGGAGTTCAGGCTGATACTTTCGATTTTCATTAATCACATCCTCTCGGCTCTTGGATTGGAGTTACTGTCAAAATAAGGGTTTTATCTCTTGGTCCCTATAACTCAAACAGAGAAGGATAATAGTATGGAAGAACAGCAAGTACGATCAAGGCTGCATGTACTTGAACCATTGGTCAGCTGGCTACCGGAGATTAAAACACCAGAGCACCGTGTTCCCTTGCAGAATAAAATTATTGTTACATGTCTAGCACTTGTGCTATTTTTCATCATGACTCAAATTCCGATCTATGGCATGCCTGCAGAACCAGCGTCTTTCTTTGGCCAATTGCGGGTCGTGTTTGCTAGCCATGCAGGAAGTTTGATGGAACTCGGCATCATGCCGATCGTCCACGCTGGCGGTCTCATGCAACTACTCGTTGGAAGCAAAATTATAGGACTTGACATCACCAACTCTAAAGACCGTGCCATCTTCAGGGGAGTTCAGAAACTCTTGGCTATTCTGATGGGGGTATTCTTGGGGTCAGTGTTCGTACTAGCTGGATATTATGATGTTGGACTCGGGAGCTCGGCCGGAATCTTTATAATTATCCAGCTCACGCTCGCCACGCTCATTCTAGTATATTTGTGTGAGTTGGTTTCGAAGTATGGGTTCGGTAGTGGAATAGGTCTCTTCGTAGTTGGAGATATTGCAACGACAATAGTTTGGCAGGCGGCGAATCCCATGGCTCCTTATGGGGCCATACCACACTTCGCTGGAACCCTTTTGGGCGGAGGCGGCATGGCAAATGCTTTCTTCAGATCCGGCGCGTTACCAAATATGATGGGTGTCGTGGCGACGATATTGGTATTTTTAATTGTGGTTTATGTAGAAAAGATTCGAATCGAAATCCCTATTGTCCATAAACGCGCTGGAGGGCTACGAGGACTTTACCAGATTAAGTTCCTTTACACATCAGTAATTCCAATAATTCTTACAATGACCGTGTTTACAAGCATCATCACATTGGGGATATTCTTCCCTCCACTTCAAGGCATCTCTTATTACCTTACTCCACCAATAGGTATTCCCGCAGTATTGGCCGACCCTCTCCAAGCAGCGATTTATTTTGTGGTGTTGGTCTTCCTATGTATGGGCTTCAGCTGGCTGTGGGTCAAAGCGACGGGCATGGAATCCCGGGACCTATCCGAGCAATTTAAACGTTTGGGCATATCACCGCTTAATGCCGAGGCAACAAACCAAGTTTTGGATCGGCAAATAATAATTTTCGCACTTTTGGGTGGGGCGCTGGTTGGTGGGCTGGTAGGCCTTGCAGATTTCACGGGTACGTTGGTCTCTGGTTATGGAATAATTTTGGCGGTAGGCATCTTGTACGTGCTGTATGGAGAGGTCGTGAGAGAGCACGCTTGGGATATAGAGGCTTGGCGAGGAAAGAAGACCAAATTTGAAGGCAAGGTGTGCCCGGTCTGTGGGAGCGGCTCCTTTGTGCATTCTGGGACTTTCAGCGGTTGGACGTTACCAGGAGTACACACGGCTCAAAAATACCTCTGCAAAAATTGTGGATATACAGGACCGATTATCATTGAACTACAGAGTGAAGGCGACGTCGAAAAGTTGAAGCAAAACTATTCTCGAGAGATAAAGGACGGGACAAAATATTCTCAGCCTATTTTTCCATCCAAATGGATATCATTTTGGAAGATTATAACGGTTCTAGTTTTCATGGAGATTGTAGTGCTCCCCATACTAATTTTGCTAGTCTAAACTTTTATTGGGAGGAAAAGATTGAAAACGGAAGAGGTAGCTGTGCAGTTAGGGGAGTAGTTATGAGCTCAGGAGTTCGAGAGGCAGGTTTTCGCTGGCGAGAAAAAATGTCTAAGGCGAAGCGAATTGTGGTGAAAGTTGGTACTAGGACTCTCGCCAATTCACGGTCCAAGTTTGATCCAACCAAGGTCGGAAAGCTCGTCGAAGAGACAATGAAGTTGCGAGCCCGTGGGAAGGAGATAATCATAGTTTCGTCGGGTGCTATTGGAGCCGGTGTGGGACGTCTCAACTTGAGATCCAGACCTAAGGAAATGCCTTCGCTCCAAGCAGCCGCAGCGGTTGGACAGGGTATCCTGATGCAGGTGTACTCAAAGTATTTTGGGGAGTACGAACAGCCCGTGGCCCAGATGTTGCTCACCGGGGAAGACCTGACCGACTCTAGACGATATCACAATTTCAAGAACACTCTCGTCACTCTCCTGAGATGGGGAGTAGTACCTGTGGTGAACGAAAATGACAGCGTGGAGATAGAGGAGATAAGGCTCGGTGATAACGACACGCTTTCAGCTCACGTGGCCGTGGGGTCGAATGCAGATCTTTTGGTGATACTCTCGGATGTCGGGGGACTTTACAGAGGGTACCGCGGAAAGAAAAGACAAGGAGAGTTGATTCGAATAGTCGACCGCATTACTCCCGAACTGGAAAAGTTGGCGAACAAAAAGTTTGAGGGTTTTGGAGGAATGCTCACGAAAATCAGGGCAGCAGAGATAGCTACAAAAGCAGGTATTCCGGTGGTGATAGCCAACGGATCGCAGAAAAACGTGCTTGAGAAAGTGATCTCTGGGAAGGAAGTGGGCACCCTCTTTCTCCCAAGGAGGAGGAAGAGATGAGCGAAGTTGTCTCTAAAGCAGCGGCTGCTCGAAAAGCGTCGCTCAGATTGGCAAATATCACGACCAAGGAGAAAAACAGAGCGCTTCTCAAAATTGCATCGCTTATCTCCAAGAACAGGAAGGCGCTGCTGGAAGAAAATACCAAAGATGTGGAAGAGGCCGGACGGCTTTTGGCGAGAGGTAAGCTCACGAAAGCGTTCGTTCACCGACTCAAATTGAGTGAGAGCAAACTTCAAGATATCGTGAGGATGGTCAAAAGTGTGGCGAAGCTTGAGGATCCGGTCGGAAAAACACTTTACGCTGTGGAGCTCGATCGTGGACTGGAACTCTACAAAATTTCATGTCCCATAGGCGTCATAGGGGCAATATTCGAGGCGAGACCGGATGTGCTTCCGCAGCTCTCTACCTTATGTCTCAAATCGGGAAATGCGGTGATACTGAAAGGTGGGAAGGAGGCTAAACACTCCAACGAGGCGTTTTTTGAACTCATACGCGACGCGACCGAGAATTCTGGAATCCCAAGCGGATGGATTCAGCTCATCGAGGCCAGACGTGAAGTGCGGGAGCTACTCAAACTCGATGAGTACATCGACCTTCTGGTTCCCCGTGGGAGCAAGGAGTTCGTGAAATATATCCAGGCCAACACCCGAATCCCCGTGCTTGGTCATGCTGAGGGGGTGTGTCATGTATATGTGGACTCCAAGGCTGATCTCAAACGCGCGGTCGACGTGTGCTACGATGCGAAGGTTCAGTATCCTGCGGTGTGTAATGCTATGGAGACGCTGCTGGTACACCGTGCCGTGGCAGGACGTTTTCTTCCCATAATTGCCGAGCGATACCGGGAGGCCGGAGTTGAGATTCGTGGGTGCGATCGGACGAGAAAAATCCTGAGCTGGATCAAAAAAGCCACAGAAAAGGATTGGCGCACGGAATATCTGGATCTAGTGATATCCATAAAGGTGGTTGACAGTATCGATGATGCGATCGAACACATCAATACTTATGGGTCAAAACATACAGACGCGATCGTAACTCAAGATCGCAGAAATGCTTTAAAGTTTCTCAGTCAAGTGGATTCCTCAAGCGTTATGCTCAACGCCTCCACTAGATTCAGCGATGGTTATCGGTACGGGCTGGGTGCCGAAGTGGGCATAAGCACCGGCAAAATTCACGCCCGTGGGCCGGTCGGACTCGACGGCTTGACCACGGTCAAGTATCTGTTGGTGGGGCACGGACATACGGTGGCCGAGTATCTGGGCCCTCATGCCAAACCTTTCACTCATAAACCGCTCATACGGTCTTGGAGCCCGAAGGTGATCAAATAAAATATAAAAAAGTCGTCGTCGGGGGAACCTTTGACTGTTTTCATGATGGCCACAAGGCGCTTTTGCGTAAGGCGTTCGAGGCTGGAGAGCGAGTGATGGTCGGCATCTGTTCGGACAAGATGCAGGAGTTGCTCAGAAAGGATTCCGCCGGAATTTCGCCTCTGGCGATGCGGATGTGGTCGGTCCTGAATTTTCTCCAAAAAGAAGGTCTGCTCGGCCGGACTGAGATAACGATCCTCCACGATCCATTCGGTTCTGCGGCCGGGGATGCTGAGGCCCAGGCGGTCATCGTGAGTCCAGAGACCCGCGCCCGCGCCGAGAAATTAAACGAAATCCGAGTATCGAGAGGGTTGGCTCCGTTGGATATCGTAGAGGTTCCATTCGTCCTCGCTGAAGATGGAAAACCCATCTCATCGATAAGGGTGAGGTATGGGGAGATGAATGGGCATGGGAGGATACTGAGGTCATCACGCGTGCAATGATCGTAACATGTTTTAGAGTGAGAAACACGTTTTGATGTGAGACCCATGCATCCTTCTTGGGATATCCGGGGGACGAAAGGCAGGGAACTTGAAGGACGCAGAATAGTCCTCTGCATTACTGGAAGCGTGGCTGCGGTCAAATCTCCAGAGCTCGCTAGAGAACTAATGCGCCACGGGGCCGACGTTAGGGCCGTGATGTCGGACAAGGCGACCGAGCTTATCACTGCTCAGCTCATGCATTGGGCCACAGGTAATGAAGTCGTCACCCGGCTCACAGGGAGGATCGAGCACGTTGAGCTGGCGCGATGGTGCGACCTCGTCTTGGTAGCCCCAGCGACTGCGAACACAATCGGGAAGATAGCATGGGCGATTGATGATACTCCCGTTACTTCGGTGGTCTCAGTGGCTTTTGGATTGAGAAAGCCGGTAGTTTTGGTCCCAGCGATGCATGGATCGATGTACGAACATGCATTATTTCGAGAAAACTTGGCAAAGCTTCGTTCCTCGGGGGTACATCTCGTTGAGCCTGTCATCGAGGAAGGAAAGGCGAAGTTAGCGGAGGTCGATAAAATCGTTCATAGAGTGATTGGGATTCTAGGTCCGAAGGACATGACAGACATGAAAGTTCTTGTGACGGCAGGCCCGACAATAGAGCCGATAGATCCGATAAAGATGATAACCAATCGAAGTTCCGGGAAGATGGGAATCGAGGTGGCTAGGGCAGCCTCTTTCAGGGGGGCAGAGGTAACGCTGATTTACGGGCCTGGAACGGAAGCCCCTCCTTCAGAGGTCAAGGTCGTGCGGGTCTGGACCACCAAGGAGATGTGCGACGCATTTGAACGCGAACTGGGATCCCTTCCGGACGTCATAGTTTCTGCAGCAGCGGCTCAAGATTTTATGGTCGAGCATCCAGCTAAGCAGAAGCTGAGGAACACTAAGCCCCCCATTCTGAAACTCGTTCGGGCACCCAGGATCCTCGACAATGCGCGTGATAGGGTGCCAAATGCTTTCATCGTCGGATTCAAGGCAGAGTACGGTGTCACCGACGAGGAACTGGTGTCAATCGCCCGCAGCAAACTGGAAGGGCACGGACTTGATATGGTGGTTGCAAATGATATCTCGAGACCCGGCGCGGGCTTTGGAACGGAAACCAACGAGGTCGTGATGGTTTCTTCGGATCGGGTTAAGTTTGTACGTTCCACCAAAGCCGAGATAGCTAAGATTATTTTGGATGCCGCGGTATCAAAGCTTCGGGACCGTAGATGATGCGAAAAGCAACGGCGTTTGTCCCGGCTCATGTGTCTGGATTCTTTCAGCCCTGCTATTCCAAAACACCGGAGCGCATGGGTTCCCGCAACGGGGGATTCTGTATGGACGTAGGTGTGCTAACCGAGATCGAGGTCGTGCCGGCTAGTCGGACGAAGGTGAGAGTATACATTGACGGCAAGCCGGCGCCACACGCAAATACTACCTTCACAGCCCTCAACCATCTCCTAGTTGAGATAGACAGCTCATTTGAGGTCGAGGCCAGACATTTTTCTCAAGTTCCCATTGGGGCAGGTTATGGAGCCAGCGGAGCAGGGGCGTTTGGTTCAGTTCTTGCACTCTCAAAAGCTTTGGATCTACGGCTCCCTAGGCGAAGGTTGGCCAAGGTGGCACATGTTGCCGAGGTCTCCTGTGGCACTGGATTGGGCGATGTTGGTGCTCAGGCTGTTGGGGGCATGGTGATAGCGACCCAACCGGGAGCGTATCCTCATGGGCGTTGGAGGAGAATACGAGTTCCAAAAAACGTCAGGGTAGTATGCGCTACACTTTCTTCCCTGCCAACAGACAGATTTCTCCTTGATTCCAACTTTATGCGACGGGCCAACAAACTTGGGTCTCTAGCGTTGGAACACGTGGTCAAAAATCAAACAATTGAAGGTTTCATCCATGCTTCACGCAAATTCGCGGAAGGACTTGGCCTGCTTGATGATGAGCTGGAAGAACTGATCCACGCTGGAGAGAAAGCTGGGGCGATCGGGGTCAGTCAAATAATGCTAGGCCGCGCCGTGTTTGCGCTGGTATCTGATGAGAAGAAGGACAGGCTCGAGGATGCGTTCGAGAAGTTTCTTCCTCCAGAGCAAATAATCGTCTCCGGAGTAGCACATGATGGCGCCGCGGTCTTGTAGGGGTCGGTGACTAGAATGTATTTTCGTGGACTATCTCATTCAGTGATATTCTGGGAGGTGCTTTTGGTTTCTCGGCAGGTCTACCAATTGGAATTATCCCCACGGGTCTGATACCTTCCGGCGCCTTTATCGACTTGGCAACGGCTTCCTCATCAAAGGCCCCTACCCAGCAGGTTCCATATCCAAGCGCGTAAGCTGCCAGCAGCATATTTTGGATGGCCGCCGCCGTATCTTGAATGCAGTAAAGCTCGGCTCCCCTTTTTCCATACCGATTGGAGGTTCGAGAAACATTTGCACACACCACGACAACAACTGGAGCCTCTGCCAAGAAGCTTTGGCCGAGGGCGGATTTCACGAGTTGTCTTTTGATCTTTTCGTTCCTCACCACGATCAGCTCCAGCGGCTGACAGTTTCCGGCGCTTGGAGCATTTCTTCCGGCGTCTAGGATCTTTTCTAGGTCCGATTCTTCGATGGGATCTGGTTTGAACCTTCGCACGCTTCGGCGCCCCTTTATGACATCGAAAACATCCATGTGATTCCCAAGCATTTTAATTGTTGTAAGGGGTAAAGAGTTTATATGGTGGAATGGCCAAGCTGTCCGAGTATCTATCTGCACTGGACTGGATAGTGCAGAAAACAGCCGAGCTGCTGGAGGACAAGGTCAAGGATGCTCCTCTCACGGAGGAGGACATAAAAATCGCGTTTGGTGCATTTGCCAAGACACGACTCGATCGTTTGGCTGAGGACTCCTTCAAATCCGAACACGACCGAACCCAAGCGGAAGATTTTATAATGGCGAAACTGCGGGAGCGGGCAAAACAGCTCAACGCGGAAAACTGGGGTAAAGGAGGGAGGATATGAAAGTCGCGATCATGACGCTGGGATTTCATCCTCGTCCTGTAGAACACATCATGCTTACCAAGAGGCCGGATGAGTGCCACGTGATAGCATCTGTTGAGGGTTTGCGTTATACAGCCAGCGAACACGGGTACAAAAAGCCGAACTCTGCAGTTCTCAAGAAGGCAGCACATCGCGCGCGATGTAAGTTGTTTTTCCACAGATGCGATCCATTCGATCCAGAGTCCGTGGGCGATGCTTTGAGTAAAGTGTTGGACAGGATAAAGATAGACGACGAGGTGATCATAAACTACAGTGGGGGAACTCAAGCGATGAGTCTGGTTTTGGGTTCTGTGGCGATAGTCCTCTCACGCATGATGCCCCTACAGGTGCTTTACTCAATTCGAACCCCGGATGGTGAGGAAAAGATTTTGGACCACACCGAGGTCATAAGGGAACTCTTCCGAAAGCTTTACGATGTCGTCCCCAGGCTCGAAAATTAGTGTTTTTAGATGGGCAACAGGTGTCCGGCCCACACGTAGTAGATGGCAAGAATGCACAGCAAGGTGATTATAAAGAGCCCAGCACCCCATTTTCGCGCCTGCGCCCTGATGCAGATATATCCAAATAGGCTTGTTCCTATGAGAGCTAGGACCAAGATGATGCTCAGCATTACCTGTCCCATAAATCTGGCCGTGCTTCCGAAATACCCGGTAAGCGCTATGATGGGCAGGACGATCAAGAAAACGACACCTCCTCCCAAGATGAGCCATCCGCGCAGTTTTTCACCCACCTTGTTTATAGCTGAGGTCTTTTTTAAATTTAATCTTTATACTAGTCGAGGGATGGCATGCCAAGAATAGCCGTGATAAATCGAAATTCTTGCCAGCCGAAGCGATGTTCGCTAGAGTGCTACCATTATTGTCCAGGGGTCAGAACTGGGGAGGAGACGATCGTCATAGAGGAAAGCACTAATAGGCCGGTGATTTCAGAAGAACTGTGTACTGGGTGTGGGATATGCACACATAAATGCCCCTTCCACGCGATCTCGATTATCAATCTCCCCAGCGAGTTAGAGGGTCGCTGTATTCATCGTTACGGATCGAATGGATTTGCTTTGTACGAGTTGCCCGTTCCAAGGGCTGGCAGCGTGGTTGGTCTGGTCGGGCCGAATGGCGTAGGGAAGAGTACGGCGTTGGAGATTCTATCCGGACGGCTGAGGCCAAACCTCGGTTCGGGCGAGGCGGCAACCCCAAAACAGTTGAACGAGTTTTTTAAGGGGTCCGAGCTTCAGTCTTACTTCTCAGATATCGAGAGAGTTAAGGTGATTTACAAGCCCCAAAGTGTGAACGGGCTTCCCAAAATAGTGAAGGGGAAGGTTAATGACCTGCTCTTGAATGTCGACGAACGGGGAGCAGTAGAGGATCTGGTATCAGCTCTGGGTTTGGGGGATATCTTGACACGTGACGTGAAGTTTCTCAGCGGAGGTGAGCTCCAGCGGTTGGCGATAGCGGCGGCATCCGCTAGGGATGCTGACGTTTACTACTTTGACGAACCAAGTTCGCATTTGGACGTGTTTCAACGCTTGAATGCGGCACGGGCGATACGCAAGTTGGCGAAAGATGGAAAGGCGGTCGTAGTCGTCGAACATGATCTTGCGATGCTTGATTATATGTGTGATTACGTACATGTGGTATATGGTCAGCCCGGGGCATATGGGGTGGTCTCGTCTCCCCGGGGAGTAAGGACCGGCATAAACGTCTTTTTGGACGGTTATCTTAGGGAGGAGAACGTTAGGTTCAGACGAGAGTCGATAAAATTCGAAGTTAGACCTCCATCAAAATTTCGAGCTGCGGGAAAGTTGCTTTTAACCTATCCAAAGTTGAAAAAATCGTTCAGGGATTTTCGGCTTGAGGTTACTCCAGGCACGTTACATGTTGGAGAGATAGTCGGAGTTGTGGGTCCAAATGCTATAGGCAAGACTACGTTTGTGCGCATGCTTGCTGGAGAGTTGAAGCCAACCTCTGGAAAGCTGGAGACAAAATTGATAATTTCATACAAACCCCAGTACCCAAAAACCGAATTTGACGGCACGGTTGAAGAGTGGCTGCGTTCGGTCCTCGGTGAGTTTGATCCTGCTTTCGAACCCGAAGTTTTGCAACCCCTCGGAGTAATGCCTTTGTTCGAGAGAAATCTGACAGAGCTCAGTGGAGGTGAGCTCCAACGCGTTGCGATCGCCGCTTGCATAGGACGCTCAGCGGATCTCTATCTTCTCGACGAACCCAGTGCTTACTTGGATGTCGAGCAACGGTTACAGATGGCCCGCGTAATACGCAAAGTGATAGAGAAACGTGATGCGGCAGCGCTTGTCGTTGACCACGATGTGCTGAGTGTGGATTTCATCTCCGACCGTCTTCTCGTATTTACCGGTGAGCCAAGCCGATCAGGCACGACTCACGGTCCCATGGAGATGCGTGATGGGATGAACCTCTTCCTACGTGAGGTTGGAGTGACTTTCAGACGGGATCCGCAGACTGGAAGGCCCCGGGCGAATAAACCTGGAAGCGCATTGGATAGAGAGCAGCAAGAACGCGGGGAATACTTCTATCTGTGAATTTGGCAAATACTTTATGGGGGCTAGCACGATTTAAAGTGTGGATCGAAATGGGCGTCACCGAGGATGTTGAATGGCTCGAAGACGATGAGGAAGGTGTGGGAAAGGTCTTTCGGCTCATAGCCGAGAAAGGGGACGAGGGGATGATGCTCAGCGAACTCAAATCTCTATATGGGTCTGCTCATTGGTGGCCAGTGAAGGTGTGTGTACAGGCTCTGATCGACAGAGATCTTATCTTCAAAGATCGAGAAAAACTAAACTTTAAGCTCACCAGTTCTGGAAAAAAGGTATGGCAGAGTTTTAGAGTCATGGAGCACGTGCGCGAGATTTAAGCAGACACATCGGAGATGTTTCCACCTTTGAGCAAGATCAATTTATGTTTGGTTATGGGTTTCGAGGAGATCTCTTCGACGTCTTCCATTATGAGATTCATATGTTCGTCGTACTGTCTCAATTTCCCCTTGAACTTGCGACCATCTTTGACGCTCACAACGACCACGGTGTTCAGAAAATTTTCCAACCCCATTCCAGCGCCTTGTGTATGTGACCGAGGTTCCATCGTAAATCCCATCCTGCTATAAGATCTCTTCTCTCTCAACTAAAATGTTTTTAGACGGGCGACGCATGAAGTAGATTTCAGTCTGGAAATAAAGCTAAAAAGTACCAAATAACTGGTCTAATGGCTGGCTAAGTCCCATCCCGTAGGATGGGGACTACTGCGGCGACCGTAGCTTTCGGTTTTGGCCCGGCGCCGATTTTGGGCTAAAACCCACCTCCGGGGCTGTTAGGCCGATTTTACCACGATTTATATACCGTAGCTTTCGGTGACCCCCCTCCCCCAAATCTGCTTAAAAAATGAGGGCATGAGGAAATTTCGGAGGGATGTTAGATGGTGAATCTTGAGGAGTTGGATGGTGTCGGTCCGGCGATAGCGGAGAAGCTTCGTTCGGCTGGTTATGATTCCGTTGAAAGCTTGGCGGTAGCGACGACTGGGGAGCTGATGGAGGCTGCCGATGTTGGCATGCGAGTGGCCGTGAAGGTGATAAATGCTGCTCGCGAGGCTGCCAACATGGGTTACGAGCGAGCTACTGAGGTGATGGAGCGGCGAAGGAATATGGGTCGTATTACGACCGGAAGTTCAACGCTTGATAAAATAATAGGTGGTGGGGTGGAAACCCAAGGCGTGACAGAGGTGTTCGGTGAGTTTGGTAGTGGAAAAAGCCAAATTGCACATCAACTTTGTGTGAATGTACAATTATTGCCAGAGCAGGGAGGACTGAATGGAAAAGCTGTGTACATAGATACGGAAAACACGTTCAGGCCGGAGCGGGTCACGCAAATGGCAATGGCAATGGGTGTAGATCCCCAGAAAGTGCTCGACAACATCTATGTGGCTCGAGCCCACACGACGGATCACCAGATGTTGTTGGCTGAAAAAGTGGCAGATATAGCGAAGAAGGAGGGGGTGAAACTACTCGTGGTGGATTCGGTGACATCGCTCTTCAGGACTGAATATTGTGGACGCGGAGCACTGGCGGAGCGGCAGCAGAAACTTGGACGTCATATAGCCACATTACACAAGTTGGCCGAGCTGAATGATCTGGCGGTATTTGTGACCAACCAAGTTCAGGCTAGGCCGGACGTGTTTTTCGGAGATCCGACCAAGCCTGTGGGGGGTCATGTACTTGGTCACGCTGTGACTGCACGTCTTTATCTCCGCAAAAGTAAGGCCAATACTCGCACAGCGTATTTGGTGGATCATCCTGGATTGCCTCCGGAGTCGGCTACTTTCCAGATAACCGAAGCCGGAATAAGGGGCTGAGCGTTCACCGCTTCGGACGAT
>QMWE01000018.1 GCA_003661465.1 Hadesarchaea archaeon | reverse complement strand
CTTCCTATTTCTTCAACATAGTGTTCGAGCTGTGTGATATCATCTTTACTCGCGCGCCCCAGTTTTACCTCAATTATTATTTGTTTTATCTCACCAACTGGTTCTGCTTCTTTTATGATAATGTCAACATAACCCCTAGGCAATGCTTTCTCACCCAGAACTTCAAATTTCCTTGAAGCAAGTTTCTCTAATCCGAGTTCCTTTAAAAAATTTCGAAGATTCTCTGGCTGTGAAAGATATTGACGAATAATAGATTGAAGAATCACCTCTCTCAACGGATATATTTCAGGTGAATCAATTTTTTTGATTCTTGCAAACTTTGGAGTAAAGGTTTCGTAGGGAGGCATATTGGTTTCGTACTCTTCACTTTCAGATCTTTGACCCATTTGAGAAACGTTTTGCAGAGTAGTTTGATCTGCTTGGAAATGGGTTTTACGGTAACCTCCTCTTTGTAGGAGATTTTCCGCTACATACATAAACTCTGGTTTTGCCAAAGATTCCTCAAATTCGCGCCACAGTTTAAGATGAAGTCTAAAAGGAAAATGATATGTTTTTCCTGAGACGTGAGAAAGCGGTTCCCATGGAGGTGGAAGAGTATGTGGATTTTTAACCGCTTCCTTTTTTACCACTTCATAAAGATTGTAGGCCTTCGCGCCATATAGAAAGCTTAGATAGTCCCCCACGTTGATATCCAAATAAGCCCATACCCCATTTATTGTGTTTGGAAATCCAGCGCAAGTATACCTTTCACAAATTTCTAAATTTTTTCTCGTTGAAACAGCGATGAAGAAGTATTCTTGCATGTATAAAGTTCCACCATGGTGAGATCTAAACTTTTCGGTGAGTGTCCTGAATTACATAATAAATGGCTCTGAATCTTTATCTGGTCCGTCATGACTCCACCATCTCCGACCAACATTTCATGGCCCCATAGCATTGGCCTCCAAGGGGTCAAAGTGAGTAATTTTTAAGGAAGAATGAATATCGGATAAAGGTGATGCGGTTGCATGGGTTTACGGTCAAAAAACTCGTGGCGCGAAAGATACTGGACAGCCGGGGAAACCCGACCATCGAGATCGATGCTGTGGCGGCCAGCAATGGAAAGGTCGGGTTCGGCAGGGCTGCGGCTCCCAGTGGGGCCAGCACCGGAAAGCATGAGGTAGTGGCGTTTCCCGCTGGAGGGCCGGACGCATCGATCGAAATGGTAAGGGCCACTGTAGCACCAAGACTCACCGGAAAATCCGTGGAAAAACTAGAGGAGATTGATTCTCTCCTTCATGAGCTCGACGGCACGTCCAATTTTTCCAAGCTGGGGGGAAACGCCGCGGTCGCGATATCTATGGCCGTGGCAAAATCCGCCGCCGCGGCTTCCGGTCTCCCATTGTACAGGTATCTGAATGAGGGTGACGAATACAGTTTGCCTTATCCGATAGGCAACGTACTCGGAGGCGGGGCGCATGCTGGAAAGATGGCTCCGGACATCCAGGAGTTCATATCGGTGGGAATCGGCGCCCAAAAATTCGTGGATGCCGTTTTCGCCAACGCTAAAGTTCACAAACAGGTCAAGGCGAAGATCGGAGAAAGGGACAAGACGTTTACTGGCGGGAAGGGCGACGAGGGAGCATGGGCACCCAATTTGGACAGTCTCCAAGCCATGGAGGTGGTGGCCGAGGCATGCGAGCAGGTTACCAGTGAACTGGGATTCGAGGTCAGACCAGCGCTCGATGTGGCGGCCAGTAGCCTTTACGACGAGAAGCAGAAAAAATACGTTTACAGACGTGAAGGAAAGACGAGGGATTCAGGCGAACAAATTGATTTCGTTTTGGACCTGATAAAGACCTACAAACTCTTTTACGTGGAGGATCCAATGCACGAGGAGGATTTTGAGGGTTTCGCGGAGCTCACACGTAAAGTAGGAAAGGACTGCCTGATATGTGGAGATGATATCTTCGTGACAAATGTGAAACGAATCAAAATGGGCATGGAAGTCGGGGCGGCAAATGCCGTGCTGATAAAACCCAATCAGATAGGGACCTTGAGCGACACGTTAGCTGCGGTAAAACTGACAAAAGATCATAATTGTGCCCCCACGATCTCCCACAGGTCCGGGGAAACTCCGGATGATACGATAGCCCATCTCGCGGTGGCATGGGGCTGCCCCCTGATAAAGACTGGGGCTGTTGGTGGAGAACGCATAGCAAAGTTGAACGAACTGATCAGAATCGAGGAGGAGCTTGGAGCAAAGGCCAAAATGGGGCGACCAAGATGAGCGCGGCGGAATTTGGAGAAGGCCTAGTAGGACTGATAGATTTCGACACGTACCTCTCGAGCGGTGTCCACATAGGCACTAGGCAAAAAACCGGCGCGATGGCACCATTTATCTACAGGGTTCGTCCCGATGGTCTTTATGTTCTCGATGTTCGAAAAACCGATGAGAGGATAGCAGCGGCCGGAAAATTCTTGGCGCGATTCAATCCTCAGGATGTCATAGTGGTTTCAGCTAGACAGTACGGACAGCGACCAGCACAACGTTTCGGCGAGGTCACCAGAACTAGGGCAATGGTTGGGAGGTTCATTCCCGGGACATTCACGAACCCAAACTACAAGGGGTATACAGAGCCCGCAGCGCTCGTCGTCACGGATCCATTTGCGGACGAGCAGCCTCTACGGGAGGCATCTCAGGTTGGAATACCGGTGGTTGGCCTTTGTGATACGGATAACGAGACCGCGGACGTGGACTTGGTCATCCCAACCAACAACAAGGGCAGAAAGGCTCTCGCTCTCGTCTACTGGCTTCTCGCACGTCAGGTGCTCAGGGAGCGAGGGGAGCTTTCCCCGGACCAGCCATTTGAGGTTCCGGTCGAGGAGTTCGAGACCAAACCCGGAGCTGGGTAGTTAAGAGCCTGATGATAAATCACATAATCAACTGATGGTCCTGATGGGCAACGTTTTTCCGGTTGGACGAGTATCCCAAGTCTCGTGTGGTTTTATTCCCTCGCTTGGAGGCCCATTCCTGAGCCACCTCACAACTTTTTTAATAAGAGCCCCATTCATTTTGGGGAACGGTTGTGAGGCCTCCCGTTGTGGCTGGTCAGTTCTACTCTGGAAACAGACACGAGCTTTTGAGGCAGATAGAATGGTGCTATACGCATCCTCATGGGCCCGGGGGCCTGCCGAGCATCCGGGGTGGAGATAGGCGGTTGGTGGGATTGGTTTCGCCGCATGCTGGCTACATGTACTCCGGTCCGGTGGCAGCGCACGGTTTTGCACGCATGGCTGAAGATGGCAGACCGAGTTCGGTCGTGATCATTGGACCAAACCATTCCGGCGTTGGTTCCGGCGTGTCGATAATGACGTCGGGCAAATGGCGGACTCCTCTGGGCGAGATACAGATAGACAGGTCGCTCAGCGAGGCCATAAGACGCAGCTCTGGGGTGATAGATGTGGATGAGGTGGCTCATTCTTACGAGCATTCTCTTGAGGTCCAACTTCCCTTTTTACAGCACCTTTTTGATGCCAAATTCAAACTCGTTCCGATCTGTATGATGTTACAGGACGTGAGAACAAGTTTGGAAGTGGGAGATGCCATCGCAGAGGCATCGGACGGAAAGGATGTGGTCGTCATCGCTTCAACGGATTTTACCCACTATGAACCTCGGGATTCAGCCGCCAAGAAGGACCGGAAGGCGATAGATAGAATTTTGGCACTTGACGCGGAGGGATTGATCAGGACCGTTGACTCCGAGGCGATCACCATGTGTGGTTACGGACCGGTTTCTGCTATGTTGCGGGCAGGAATAAAAATGGGGGCAAAAAAGGCCGAGTTGCTGAAGTACGCCACGAGCGGAGATACGGCGGGCCCGATGTCAGAGGTAGTCGGATATGCTTCCATCGTTGTGTCTAGGTGATATCTTGGGTCTGTTGATCGTGAAACTGGGGGGAAGCGTGATAACCGACAAGCACAGTCCGTTCAAGGTCAGACGAAAAGTCGTAAAAAGACTCGCACACGAGCTGAAGTCGGCGAGGGAGCCGCTTATCCTAATCCACGGAGGTGGATCGTTCGGCCATCCCCTGGCATCAAAATATGGGATAGCGAACGGTTACAGAAGCAAAACCCAGCTGATGGGCCTGTCTCTGACTCACGGGGCGATGGAACAGTTGAATGTCGAGGTGGTCGGAGCCCTTCAGAAAGCCGGCTTGCCGGCAATGGCGGTTCAACCCTCCTCCTGCATGGTGGTGGACGGAGGACGAATTCGGCATATGGAGCTCGTCCCGATTCGAAAGTTGCTTGAGCTTGGCATGATACCAGTCCTCTACGGTGATGCTGTGCCGGATATCAGCCAGGGCATGAGCATCCTGTCCGGAGATCAGATAGCTTCCTATCTCGCCAGGGAACTCAGAGCTTCTAGGGTGATAATGGGTGTTGATGTGGACGGCGTATATCGTAAAGGCCGTAAAAATTCAAAGCGCGTTGAGATCATCCGGAGGATAACTCCCGATGACGAGAAACTTTTATCGTCCTTGGGGACGGCCGGGAAAGGAGACGTTACAGGGGGTATGAGAAACAAGGTAAGAGAATTATTAGAGGCCGCCAAAGAGGGCATAGAGGCGGAGATCGTGAACGCATCAAAACCGGGTGTGCTCGAAAGGGCGATCCGTGGGAAGAGAGGTCTTGGCACGGTGATCTCAGGAAGGCGGTGAGAAATGAGCGAAAAAACCGTGAGAAGAAAGCTCGATCACATAAAGGCATGTCTCGAGCACGATGTGGAAGCCGTCAACAAGACCACGGGATTCGACCAAATTGATCTGGTTCATGTAGCGCTTCCAGAGCTTGATCTCGATGAAGTCGATCTGAGTGTGTCGTTTCTGGGCGCGAAGCTAGAAGCTCCCCTAATGATATCCGCGATGACGGGCGGCAGCGAACATGGGCGTAAGGTAAATCGCGTACTGGCTTCAGCGGCTCAGGAACTTGGCATAGCATTCGGGGTGGGAAGCCAGCGGGCTGCCATTGAGACTCCCCGGCTCGCTGAGACTTTTCAGGTGAGAAAGGTAGCCCCCGATATCTTCCTCGTCGGTAATCTGGGAATACCGCAGCTCGCTCAGGGATATGGGGTCTCGGAGGCACGTAAAGCCGTGGAAATGATTGATGCCGATGCCCTTTCGATTCATATGAACGCTCTGCAGGAGCTCGTTCAGCCGGAGGGAGAGCCAAGATATCGGGGAGGTCTCGCCAAGTTCTCCGAAATTTGCGACGGAGTGGACGTTCCAGTGATAGCGAAGGAAACCGGATGTGGGGTGAGCGCGGGCGTGGCGAGAAAGCTTGTCCGTGCAGGTGCCGCTGCCATAGATGTTGGAGGTGCGGGTGGTACTTCCTGGGCAGGGGTCGAGACGCTAAGGATGAAAAAACGTTCTCGATTGGGCATCACGTTTTGGGACTGGGGCATACCAACGGTCGTCTCCACGGCTGAGACCGCATCGGCCGTGAAGGTTCCGGTTATATCGGGAGGCGGGATCAGATCAGGACTTGATGCCGCGAAAGCGCTGGCACTTGGAGCCGATCTGGTCAGCATAGCACTGCCCGCTCTTCGGGCCTCCTCCAGGGGAAAGAAGGAGACGATTGGTCTTCTCTCAAATTTCATTGGGGAGTTGAGGGCGGCGATGTTTCTGACTGGATGTAGGAGGGTGAGGGATCTTCAAAAGGCACCGCTGGTGATTACGGGATGGGTTAGGGAGTGGCTGATAGCCCGTGGTGTCGATCCCGACAGACTCAGGAGAACGCATTGCTCATGACGATCGAGATACTTCCCTTGGGTGGCTTAGGCGAGGTAGGAAAAAATATGACAGCTCTGGGGTTCGACGGAAGATACATCCTAGTGGACATGGGGATAAGGCTTGATAGCATAATGGCGTTTGAGGACGCGGATATAGGGAGCATGGGTCGGGAGGAACTTATAAACATCAATGGGATCCCCGATGACGCGATCATTCGAGGTCGTCGGGTGGACGCGATCGTGCTCACCCACGGACATTTGGATCACATTGGTGCGGTGTCCAAGCTGGCTCACGCATACGATGCCCCGATTTATGGCACACCCTTCACCCTGGAGCTCACAAAAAAACTTCTCCGCGAGGAACGACATTTCAAGTTCAAAAACGAATTCAGGACTGTGATGCCTGGGGACAAGGTCAAGGTCCAGGGTATAGAAATAGAGTTCATACCCGTAACGCACAGCATCCTTCATACCACCTTGCCCCTTATCAGCAACGGCAATGCATCGATCTTGTGTGCAAGCGATTTCAAGCTCGACGAGGAACCCCTGGTCGGGTACAGGACCGATCGGAAAAGATTGAAGAAACTACCAAACGAGGGCCTGCTGGCGGCCATGGTAGGTACGGTGCGCGTGGAGGATCCGGGACCGACCCCTTCCGAGGCTCACGTCAGAGAACAGTTGAGGGAAGTTATGGGGGAAGCTGGGGCCAGTGGTGGGCTTGTCCTCGCGACCACGTTTTCCTCCCATATCGCAAGGTTGAAGTCCATAGTAGATCTGTCATTTGAAATCGGGCGCACTCCTGTCCTCGTGGGACGGTCATTGCGGAATTACTGTACGACGGCGCTTGAGATAGGGCTGGTTGAGTTTCCAAAAGAGTTACGCATCCACGGACGGCCCAACGCGGTTCACAACGTGCTTCGAGAGGTTCAGCGTTCCAAGGAGGACTTTGTGCTGATCTGTACCGGACACCAGGGTGAACCGAATTCCGTTCTTTCCCGTATCGCCGACGACCAGCTCCCCGTGAAGATAAGCGGTCGGGATAGTGTGATCTTCTCCGCCAGCGTGATCCCGAATCCGATAAACGAGTCTAACCGTCGGCTTCTGGAGACCAAGCTCAGAGTACAGGGGGCCAAGATCTATCGAGATGTTCATGCGTCCGGACACGCCGGCAGGGTGGACACGGCCGAGTTCCTCGAGATGGTCAGACCGAAGCATCTCATACCATGTCATGGTACATCGGACAAACTAAGATTGATGATGGAAATTGGTCGCGAGCTTGGTTACCCAAACGAAAACATGCATCATCTTCGAAACGGTATATCGTTGAGACTGGGTGGATGATGTGGACGTGCTGAAATATTTGGGCGATCGAGCACGTTTGGTGGAAAGGGAGATTGACCGGTGGGTGCCGACGTTCGAGCCGGAAGTCCTAGCAAAAGCAACGAGACACCTGATAGATGCCGGCGGGAAAAGACTCCGCCCGTGCTTGGTCATTACCGCATGTGAGGCCGTTGGGGGAAGAACCGAGGACGCGCTGGAAACAGCCGCGGCTATTGAACTCCTGCACAACTTCACCCTCATCCACGACGACATAATGGACAGGGACGAGTTCAGAAGAAACGTGAAGACCGTTCATGAACTGTGGGGGGAACCTATGGCGATCATAGCTGGAGATGCTCTTTTCGCCAAGGTCTTCGAGGCCGCAGCGGAGAACGTCAGGAGGCTTAACTTGGATGGTAACCGCATTACGGAACTGTTTGATACGATCAGCAAGGCGAGTTTTGAGATATGCAGGGGCCAGGCGATGGACATGATGTTTGAGCGTATGGAAAATGTCAGCGAAGGAGAATACATGGAGATGGTTGCGAAAAAGACCGGGGCTCTTACGGAGGCCTCCACGAAGGTCGGAGCGCTGCTTGGTGGAGGTACTCCGGAGCAGGTGAAAGCACTCGGTACATACGGACTTTTGATGGGCACGGCTTTTCAAATCCAGGACGATGTGCTGGGGGTCACCGGTGACAGGAAAAAATTTGGAAAACCGATAGGAAGCGATATCCGGGAAGGAAAGCGGACCTTGGTCGTGATCAGGGCTCTTTCCTCTGCCTCAAAAAAAGATAAAGCCGACATCCTCCGTGCCTTGGGCAAGCGAAACGCGTCTGAACAGGAGATCGAAGCGGCGATACATGCGTTGAGCAGGACGGGCGCGATTGACTACGTGTCGGAGAAGGCCAGAAAGCTGGTGGTGGAAGCAAAAAAGCAGCTGGATAGCCTGCCGGAGTCAAATGCGAGGGACATGCTTTCAGCACTTGCGGATTTCGTGATAGAACGGGAATTTTAAAACCCAGAACTTCCGGGACTTTTTATGTCGTCGCATCCAGAGATTATAGGGGGGCAAGAAGTTGGAGGATATCCGAAGGGAAGCGCTGAGGTGGGCCCTAGCCAACGCTACCGAACACGGGGGAAAAGCCGATCTCAAAGCCGTTGTGGGAAAACTGGTGGCGGAGTTACCTGGATGGAGATCCAAGATAAGGGAACTTTCGGAGATAGCTAGGGAAGCCGTGGCTGAGGTGAACACTTGGTCCAGGGAGGAGCAGCTTCTTCAACTGAAAAAAATTGGCCCTGTGAAAAGACAGAAGCATGAGGGGCGACGCGGTCTCTCGGACTTACCCGATATACACAAATATCGGGAAGTGGTCACCCGTTTTGCTCCCAACCCCAACGGTCCATTGCATCTGGGACATGTGAGGACGGCGCTGCTGAGTCATGAATATGCCAGGCGTTACAAGGGCAAATTCATTCTCCGGTTTGAGGACACGAACCCCGAAAACACGATGTTGGAGATGTACGAACTGATCAAACGTGATCTCAGATGGATCGGTCTCAGCTGGGACGAGGAATACGCGCAGTCAGATCGGGTCGAGTTGTATTACAAATATGCCGAGCGGTTGATCAGTGAGGGCAAGGCGTACGTATGTATCTGTAAGATCGAACGATTCCGGAAACTCCGGGATCGCGGGGAGGCATGTCCATGCAGAGATCTCCCGCCCGACGAACATTTGGGCAGATGGGAGCGCATGTTAGCTGGGGATCTATCCAAAGGAGAAGCCGTGGTTCGAATCAAGACCAGCATGGATCATCCCAATCCAGCCGTGCGGGATTGGCCGGCCCTGCGTCCCGTGACGAGACCTCACCCAAGGGTTGGCGAGCGTTATTCGGTCTGGCCGCTTTACAACTTCTCTGCAGCGATCGATGATCATGAGATGGGAGTAACTCACGTGATAAGGGGGAAGGAACATGAGGTCAATGAGCAGCGCCAGCGTATCCTGTACGAACATTTGGGCTGGTCATACCCGACCGCGGTTCAGCACGGCCGCCTGACGATGCCGGGTATGCCTCTGAGCAAAACCCAAACCATGCGCGCCATACAGAGTGGAGAGCTCTCGGGTTACGACGATGTACGGTTGGGCACGGTCGCAGCACTCCGGAGGCGTGGGTTTGTCCCGGAAGCTATAAGACAGCTAATGCTCGACATAGGTCTTACTTTGGTCGACTCCTCACTCAGCTGGGAGACGCTCTACGCGTACAACAGAAAGATTGTGGATCGAATGGCGAACAGATACTTCTTCGTGCCCGAGCCCGTGGAAATGCTTGTGCACCATGCCCCAAAACTCAGGGAGGTCAGGCTCCGTCTCCATCCGAACAGACCGGAAAGTGGCGAGCGCATCCTGCCGCTGGAGTGGAGGGGGGACGCTCTGGTATTTCGCCTTTCTGGACGTGATGCCGCATCCCTGAAAAAAGGGCAGGTATTCCGGTTGAAGGATCTGATGAATGTGAAGTTGGTGGAAAAGGGAAAAGTGCTCGAAGCGGATTTTCAGGGCATGGAAGTTGGTGAGGGGCCCAAGCTCCACTGGGTCTCCGGATGTGCGGTTTGGCTCGAGGTGGTGATGCCGGACAACCGCGTGGAGCGGGGACTGGCGGAGCCGGCCGTCGCGGGGCTTCAGACCGGAGTGGTAGTTCAGTTCGAGAGATATGGATTCGCAAGGATAGATACGGTGAAACCAAAGCTGACCGCCGTTTACGCTCATAGATAGCACAGACTTTTTATTACCCTCTGTCAATGCTATAAATGCCATAATCGGTGAATGATGAGGTTAAAAACCGAAGGAGGGAGAAATGAATGGCAAAACCAATTTACGTGAAGTTCGAGGTCCCGAAGGACCTGTCGGACAAAGCGTACGAGGCAGTGGAAAAGGCGCGTGATACAGGCAAGCTCAGGAAGGGGACGAACGAGGCAACAAAAGCCATCGAGCGAAAGCAAGCGGCCCTGCTGGTGATCGCGGAGGACGTAGATCCACCTGAGATAGTTGCCCACCTGCCACCGCTCTCTGAGGAGAAAGGGATACCGTACATCTATGTTCCGAGCAAACGTGAGCTTGGCGCAGCTGCTGGGATCGATGTGGGCTGTGCGGCGGTCGTCATAGCTGATCCCGGTGAATCCGCCGACGCTGTCAGGGAAATATCCGAACGCATCAAGGAACTTAAAAAGTGAGTCTGATGCCGGTTGAGGATTTGGGCTATCCCGCAGAGGTCATTGAGATAAGGGCCAGGACAGGGGTAACCGGAGAGATCATGCAGGTCAAGTGCAGAGTGCTTGAAGGCCGGGATAAGGGAAGAATCATAACCCGCAATGTGAAGGGACCGGTGCGAACCGGCGACATCCTGATGCTTCGGGAGACCGAGCGAGAAGCTAGGGAGATAAGGGTGCCGTAAATGCCTGTCGCTCGAAAATGTTCTTTCTGTGGCGGGAGAATCGAGCCCGGGACTGGTGTGATGTTTGTTAAGAAGGATGGGACAGTGCAGTTTTACTGCTCATCCAAGTGCGAGCGGAATATGAGGCTCGGGCGCAAGCCACACCGTGTGAAATGGACCGAACGCTCCAGAAAGTTGAGGGGTAAAGCTTGAGGGAGCGAACTTTTGTCATGATAAAGCCGGACGGCGTGGCAAAGGGTCTGATTGACGAGATCCTAAAGCGCATCAGGGGGGCGGGTCTACAGGTAACTTCGATGCGGCGGATGAAGCTCGACCGCGGACTTGCGGAGAAGCTCTACGAGGGCCACCGTGGAAAGGATTACTTTGAACCGTTGGTCGATTTCGTGCTTTCAGGCGATGTGGTGGTCATGATAGTCGAAGGCGATCGAGCGATAACGCGCATGCGCGAACTGATCGGTGTGACGGATCCTCTCAAGGCCGCCAAGGGGACCATCCGCGGGGACTTTGGATCGAGCACGAGGGAGAACATCATCCACGCCGCTGATTCCGCCGAGAACGCCAAACGCGAGCTGGAGCTGTTTTTTGGGAACTAGGAAAACTTGGAAAATATCTCAGCGACGGCTGGGATATGGGGATTTTTGGTTTCAGGTATGGCCAAAATTGGTTTAATTGGGAAAACCTATTGCTTCTTGAAATAGTTGGGGATGAAGCATTTGAAGTCAAGGCAGGGGGACTTTTTAAGTCATATCCCGCCAAAACCGGAGAGGGGATAGATATGAGGGAAGAATCTCGCATGAAAATAAGGCAGCCCATCGTGGCGACGCTTGGACATTGAACGGTCATGGCCGTTCAACCAATAACGTTGACCACGGAAAAACACTGCTTTTGGACTCCCTCAGAGGCACGGCCGTGGCGGCGAGGGAGAGCGGAGGCATCTCGCAGCACATAGGTGCCAGCGAAATTCCGATAGAGGCGATAAAACGAATTTGCGGCTCACTCCTGGAGAAGTTCAAGATAGAGGTAACTCTCCCCGGCCTGCTTTTCATCGACACCCCTGGACACGAAGCGTTCACAAATTTGCGCCGTCGCGGGGGAGCTCTGGCCGACTTGGCGGCCCTTGTGGTGGACATAAACGAGGGAGTCATGCCCCAGACACTTGAATCCCTGACGATCCTGCAGACGTACAAGACGCCGTTTATGCTCGTCGCGAACAAAATTGATCTCATTCATGGTTGGCAGTCGGCCCCAAAGGCAAATTTCTTGGATTCCCTCGCGAGGCAACCTCCAAAAGTGCGAGAAGCGCTCGATGCTAGAATATACGAACTGATCGGCAAACTACATGAACTCGGGTTCGAAGCGGAACGCTTTGATCGGGTAAGCGATTTCCGGAGGCAGGTCAGCATCGTCCCGGTGAGTGCCAAAACGGGAGAGGGTCTGCCGGAGGTCCTCACGGTGCTCGCGGGCCTAGCCCAGCGATTTTTGGAGAGGGAGCTCACAGTGGAGGTCACCGGGCCTGCTAGGGGCACCGTACTCGAGGTAAAGGAAGAGACCGGCCTAGGGAAAACAATAGACGTGATCATCTACGAGGGCACGCTTGGACGTGGAGATATGTTTGCGGTGGGTGGCCTCAAGGGTGTAATAACCTCGAAGGTCCGCGCGCTCCTACGGCCGAAGCCTCTTGACGAAATCCGCGACCCTGAGGACAAGTTTGACCCCGTCGATAGAGTTTACGCGGCTGCGGGGGTTAAAATAGCAGCCTCGAATCTCGAGGAGGTGGTGGCCGGAGCCCCACTGCTCGTGATTCAAGATCCAAAAGAAGCCGAGAAACTGTGGCAGGAGATGCAACGGGAACTTGACAGGGTCAGGATAAGTGTGGATGTGAACGGCGTCGTTGTGAAAGCCGATGCCTTAGGCTCGCTCGAGGCCCTGGAGGAACAACTTAAAAGGAAGAACATACCGATCCGAAGAGCCGATGTGGGGGATGTCGCTAGGCGGGATGTGGTGGAGGCCTTAAGCGTAAGAAACAGGGATCCCCTCAGGGGCGTTGTACTGGCATTCAATGTGGAGGTCCTGCCGGATGCCAAGGCTGAAGCTGATCGTGAGGGCCTGCCGATCTTGAATGAGAGGATAATCTACAAGCTTCTGGAGCGATATGAAGAATGGGAGAAGCAGGAACGTGAGAGGGTCAGGGCAAAACTGCTGGAGGGCTACGTGAGGCCGGCCAAGTTCGTGCTGAAGCCCGGTTACGTGTTCAGACGAAGCGATCCCGCGATCGTAGGGGTGGACGTGCTTGGAGGAGTGCTCAGACCGAAGGCCCCAGTGATGCGCAAGGATGGCAAGCCGGTCGGCACGGTGAAGGAAATGCAAAGGGAAAAACGAGCTGTGCAAGTTGCGAAGCTTGGAGATGAGCTCGCCGTTTCCATAGACGGTCCCATGATAGGACGTCACGTACAGGAAGGCGATGTCTTGTACACAGATATTCCGAGGGATCACGTGCTTGCTCTGAAGGGAGAGCTGCGTGATCTGCTGTCGGGGGACGAGCT
>QMWE01000017.1 GCA_003661465.1 Hadesarchaea archaeon | reverse complement strand
CAGGAACCTGATGGGATACCTTCCCCTTATCCCGCCGAACCTGCCATACGCGAGTGGGATCTCTATCCTCATGCTCTCCGCGTAGACCACTGTCAGGAACACCACCAGAGTCGCCACCACTCCCATCATATTCGGAAGCCCGGGCCTGAAGAACACGTCTCCGATTCTCTCTCCCGCCAGCATGGATCCCACGAAATTGGGGATGGCTCCCTGCCAGGGATTCAGCGCCTGCCAGAACACGGTCATCGCCACGCCTCCGGCTATGAAGAGACTCACACCGCTTCCGAATCCGTATTTTGAGACGAGTTCATCCAGATATATCACAATGACCACACCGAGGGCAAGCTGTATGAGTATGAAGATCCCAGCAGGATCTCCGAGTCCGACCCCATATCTTCCGCTTAACACGAACATGGCGCCCTCAAAAATCCCCATTCCGATCGCCAGGACTTTCTGCACTCCTGTGAACAACGCCCGATCTCTGTGGTCGGTGAGGTTCAAGCCTATTAGCTTACTCCCAACCAACAGCTGCATGATGATGCCAGCGGTTACAATGGGTCCGATCCCGAGTTCCATCAGGGTTCCAGCGTGGCTGGCAAGTACGAACCTCAGCTGGCCAAAAAAATCCGAGACCTCTTGTCCAGAGGGAATGCCATAAAGTGGAATTTGGGTCATGATGAAAAAGAGGATGAGGACTATCCCTGTCCACATGAATTTTTCTTTAAAGGTCACGTGTCGTTTAGGGACGGAGACCTCGGGCATTCTGTTGACGAGGGGTTCAAGCGCGTAGAGCTTTGACCTAGGTGCCCCCATTGGCTCCATCGCTTTCACCCGGAGACTGCCTTGCCACCTGCCTCATCGAGCTTTCTTCTGGCAGATTCGGAAAATTTCTCGGCTATAACCTCGAGAGGATGCGTGACCCGGCCACCGCCCAACACCTTCCGGAATCCCAGTTTGCGGACATCGACCACAAATTTCTCTCCCTCCCGTTTCGCGATCCCTGATTGCGAAAGTTCGTCCAAACGTTCATCGAGTTCTCCAACGTTGATCGCTTCGATCTCCTCCCGAACTGAAGATGGGCGTTTAAAGCCGTGTTTTCCGAAATGATCCGGCATATGTCTGAGGATGTACGACCACTTTTGTTTGTGACCACCACTCAATCCCGTGCCGGCCCTCTCCCCGCTACCACGTCCGCGCTTGGCACATCCTCTCCCATACGTTCGTGTGCCTCGCTGGGTCCTAACCTTCTTCCGTCTTCGAACCACCATATCTCCACCTACGCCATTCTCATTATCAACTCATTTATCCGTCCGCCACGGTAACCGAGATCCCCAAAATCCCCAACCGGTCGCTTTGTGGACCTGTACCCTTTTCGCGGGGGATGGAGTCTGAAGACCCTTTTAAGACCCGGTACATCCTCAAATTCGGCTTTCCCTGCACACATCGCCACAGCCAACTCCTTTATCCCGGAAAACTTCGTCTTGGATTTAACGAACTCGTCTGTCAGACGTCTGTTCCCGGAGAGCCTTCCCCGCTTTCTGAGCAGGTGTTCGAGGGTCTCCGGTTCGATCTCTCCCCAGGTTATGTAATCCTTGGCCATCCTGAGCATCCCAAGCGTGGAGGGGTCATCATCAACCACGACGCAATGGTTCACGCGCGTCAGACGAAGGAGACTCAACGTTTTTTTTACCGTCTCGCGCGCGTTGATTCCGCTTCGAACCCTGACTACGGCCAACTTACTCATTTGTCTCACCTGTATTCCCGACATGGACATGCTCCCTAAACTGTTCTCGTAGGGTCGCCTGTGTGGTCTGCCTGAGCGCTTCAATCGTGGCGAAAGCGAAGTTCAGGGTCGTCCTGGTCTGTCCCTCCGAACGTGTCCAGGCGTCCTTGATCCCGGCCATGCGGAGGATCGTCCTTGGTACCTCGGCGGCGGCGATACCAAGGCCACGGGGAGCGGGTATTATGGTGACCCTGGCGCTGCCACGTTTCCCGGTCACCTTGAACGGAACCGAGTGTGGGCGGCCGCATCCACACTCCCAGCTTCCGCATCCCCTGACCACTTCGATCAAATTCAATTTTGCGTTGTTCACGGCCTTCCTTATCGAGGAGCTTATCTCTCTGGTGCTCCCCTGCCCAACGCCGACGACACCATCCCGATTTCCGACCACGACCACAACTTTATATTTAACCCGGCGTCCCGACTTGTGCATTCGCTGGACCAAGCTTACCCCCAAGACCCTCTCCTCGAGATTCGGTACCAGTGCATCAACGACCTCAACCTCTTTTATGGGATTGCCCGCCCGGAGAATCTGAGATATGCTGGTTATCCGTCCCTCTTTTACTGCCCGCCCCAAGCTGGTGCTTGGCTCCCACAGCTCAACATTGAACTCCTTTTGAGGTCTCGACATCCACGGTTCACCCACCAAATTGTGTTATTATTGCTTGTTTAACTTCATTAAAATGCTCGGGGATCCGTTCCGGTGGAACCCCTCCTTCGAGATACCTCGAAAAACGGGACCTGTACTTATCTGGATTCTCTTTTTTCAACCTCTCAGCATACTGAGAGATGTGTCCCCCAATGATCCTCTCTTCCTGGGGCAAAATTCCCTCACCGTGGGGAACGCTCAAGCCAGCATCGAGGGCTCCCTTGAGGACCGCGAATACCTTGGACTGAGGAACCACATCGTGCATCCCCATGTCCAGCACGGACTCTTTCACGCCGGCCTTCAGGGCCCGGTATCCGCAGAGCAAACCTACCAGATAACTCGCCGGAACGTTCGAAGTGTGGGCCTTCCACCCGAATTTGCCCAGCTGCTTCGAGTGCGCCGAGGCAAGGACGATATCTCCAGAGGGCGTGGCCCGAACTACCTGCGCGGCCACGTGTTTGAGAGAGATCCTGACCACCAAACGTGGTTTTCCAGATCTCAGCAAATTCAGTCTCCGTCGATAGTCGGTCCTGCCCTCCCGCTTTCTCCTGAACTCAACCTTGTAACGAGGACCTACTTTGGTCATATCTATCCCTTCAATATGCCCTTCTCCTTGAGGTGGGTTTCAAGGTGAGCCTTGCTCCTGAAAACTCCTCCTCCGATCATGCGATACAAACGTCGGTATTCTCTCGGCCCGATCAATCCTTCTTTTTTCAGCTCACGCAATCTCGAGCGCAGGGGACGAACGGTCTGGATCCACCTTGATTTTTCCCGAAATCTCGCGTGTTTGGCTCCCTTCCTGCTCCCCGGGCCGCTCCGTCTTCCTTTTTTTCTCTTGAGTGATAGTTTTCTTGCCCTTCCCCGGCTGGTTCCCCGGGCTGGTTTCGCGCGGATGGCTCCGGATTTGATCAGGCGCCTTATGTCCTCGCGCGTTATCGCTGCCGAGATGTCTCCCGTGCGCTCAGGGTCGACCCAGATCCTGTTTACGCCAACTTTGAGGATTCTAGCCGCCAGCCTCTTCTTTTCGCTCAGCTTCACGTTTTTTCACCCCTGGATTGAGCACCTTGATGTTTCTTTCCTTCGCCTTGGCGAGGATCTGCTCCCGCTTCTTACCACCTACTTTTGATGATATCCTGATTGCCTGCCTGTCCGGATCGATGTCTTCCAGATCCCGCAGGTTTTCAACCAACACCTCCGAAAGACCTGAGGGATGGATCCCTCTCCCAGCTCGAGGAGAACCGTATCCAATCGAGACCGTGGACGGCTTCCCCGAAAGGCCCAAACGCATCTTGCTGTCGCGTCCACGCGGTCTGCGCCACTTTTCTCCGAGCCTCTTGAACCTGAACCACTCCTGCCGTCTGAACGTTGGATGTCTTTTCCCCATCTTTTCACCCTCTTTCCGTGATGTAGCAACCATCCTGGAAAACCCTCAGATCTCGATACTTTACCTGAGTGGCCTGTTCGATGTTGAAAGCCGTTTGTCCCACATCATCCTTGTTTATCCCTTTCACGAGGATCTCATCTCCATGAACCTCCACGCTGACATCCCCAACGATCTTCGCCACTCGTGGGGCCCGCTCTCCGATAAAATTTTGTATTAGCACCCGTTTTCCATCGACCTTTACGGTTATCGGAAAATGAGAATACACGACCTTCAATTTGTAGGTGAATCCTTCTGTAACTCCCTTGAACATGTTTCGCAAGTGCGATCTGACCGTCATGACGGCAGCCTTGTCCCTACGGCGCGTGGAATCCGAACTTATGAGGACCTTTTTTCCTTCGACCTTAATGCTCACCCTCTGAAAGTCGAAAGTTCGGGTAAGCTTACCCTTTGGTCCACTGACCTCGACCGTCCTACCCGACACTTTCAGCTCCACGCCTTCGGGTACCTCAAGCTCCTCTTTGATCACGGGCTTCATCGTCAACGCACTCCATATACGCTCCGTCTATTTTCAACTTTCTTTAATAAAAAGTGTGGTGAAAAAGTTTGATCTAATAGATGTAGGCCAAGAGGCGACCACCCAGCCCCATTTCCATGGCTTTTTTATGCGTCATCACACCGCGAGGGGTCGAGACCACGAGCACACCAAAACCAGCCGCGGGAAGATAGCGCTTTTCCCACTGCTCGTATTCATCGTGTCTGACAGAATATCGGGGTTTTATCACCCCGCACTTGTTTATCCTTCCCTTGAGGGCCACCTTAAATCTGCCCGCCCTTTTGTCGTCTATGAACTCGAAATTTTCGATAAAACCCCCATCCAGCATGAGCTGGAGAACCTCCCTGATCAACCTGGATCCCGGCGCAAGTTCCACCTCTCGCTTTCTAGCCATCTCGTGATTTTGTATCTTGGAGAGGGCATTGGCAAGCGGATCGAGCAACATCGTTCGCACCTAACTGTATTTTTTGAATCCCATCTTCGGAGCTAGCTCCCGGAAACACCGCCTGCACAGCCTCAGCCCATGTTGCTGGTAGACGAACTTGTACCTGCCGCAGTGCATGCATTTATGCGCGCCTTTCCCAAATTTTGCCTTCGACATCAGACCACCTGGACTCCAAACTTCTCACTAATGAAATTTATCGCTTCCTCTCTGGTGACGATGTGCGACGCGGGGACGGGCCGAGTCAGCCTTCGTCTGCGTCTTATTCTGTATCCGGGCCTCATAAGCGCAACGCACACATCCATCCCAAACACGCCGAGCTCTGGATCGTAAGAAACTCCGGGAATGTCGATATGTTCCCTGATACCAAAGGCGAAATTTCCACTTTCATCGAACGAATCCTTTTTCAAACGCCGCTCCACTGCGTCAAATAGTCTTTTCAGGGTCTCGATCGCGCGCTCACCACGGAGGGTTACCATGCATCCCAGAGGAGCTCCACGCTTCACCCCCCATTCCCTCACAGATTTTTTTGCAAAGGTCCTAGCCGGCTTTTGTCCTGTGATGCTCTGAAGGATCCTCTCGGCCTTGGCAAGTTTATCCCCTCCCTCACCGGTTCCGATATTGAGGACCACCTTCTCAACTCTGATTTCGCGCATGGGGTTCATGGACTCTCACCTGAGAGAGAAATGGAGGGCTTCTCCCTTCCTACTACGAACACGTAATGTTCCGGTGCTTGAAGCTCCCCCTCATCGCTTTTCAGTATTACGATATTCGGTTGGGTCCCAGCTACGAGTCTGATCTCGGAGATCCTTCCGATCCTGCCGACATTGCTGCCCCCGGTCACCAAGGCGACAGCGCCCACCTCGAAAGGAAGACGTTCAGATATCTTCAGTCCCGGTAGCTCCAATTTTGCGACATCTCCAAGTTTAAAGTTATTTAGGTCTCCGGATGCGGTTTTCCCATCATGAAACGTTAGATGAACCTTTTTTCCCCTGATGGTCTGTTTCCGTATGACCCTGCACAGCTTTATCGATGCCTCCTCCTGGGGTATCTTGACCAGGATCAAACGCCCCCTCCTGTCCAAAAGCACACGATAACTGCTATTAAGAGCCGGAAGTTGTACCACATCCATGAGGCCGATTGGAAATTTTGGCTCCCGCCTGACCTTTCCATCCACAAGCACGTTGCCTCCGACGATGATGTGGTCAACTTCCCTAGCAGTATGTCCCACCGAGAGATAATCACGAAGAGCGACGCGGATCGGAATTGAGCTTTCGTTTGAGTGTGGACCAGGTGCCGGTTTGGTGGACCACACGTACGATTTTCTGGGCAATCTAAGTTTTCTGGATATGGCATATCGCTTCAGATGTCTGCTTCCACCTTTGCTAGCCACTCCCAGACCTCCTTTCCAGGACGCGCGCGCGTTCCTTGTCTTCGGCCAGCCTCAACAATAAAACATTTGAGGGGTGGATCATCCTCGGAACCTGCGTGCCGTCCGCTTTTGTCACGGACCCTCCTTCCACCTGAATAAGACCCCGTTTCATATCGACCCCAACGACATCGCCTTCAAGTTTTTTAAAGTCCCCGCTGAGCACACGGACGCGATCACCTTTTCTGACCGGGAGAGAACGTGTTTTGCATTTTTCCCTGAGTTCCCGACTGAGCGGGGCTGAAAGATGCTTGTGGCGGGAATGAAGTGAAGCGGAAAACAAGCGCAAACGCTGTTTTCGAGGTTGTTTGGTCACCATGCTCTACACCACAACCGAAGCTATTCCAGCAACTCTTGGCCACCTTTCCGCGGCCTCTCTGGCCATGGGGCCTTTTATCTCAGATCCTCGGGGAGCAGCATCGGGCGTGACTAGAACAGCTGCGTTATCCTCAAATTTTATGCGCATTCCATCCATACGACGATACTCCTTGGTCTGTCTTATGATGACGGCCTGAACCAGCTGTGACCGAAGTTCTGGTGTCCCTTTTTTCACGGAAGCAACTACCCGATCTCCGACGCCAGCCCGGGCCATGCGGGCTCGTCTGCCCCTGTAGCCCATCACACTCACGATCTGGATCTCCCTAGCCCCTGTATTGTCGGCGCAGATGAGCCGTGCGTTGATTGGGATGACCCGGACAGGAGTCACCGGCGAAACTCCTATTGAGGTACCCGCACCTTTCTTACCCATTTTTTATCCCTCCAGTTTTTGTACAATCACGAACGCCTTGGTTTTGCTCAATCTCCGGCATTCCATAAATTTTACCTTATCCCCCACCTTTGCCGATATGCAGGGAGGGTTGTGAACGTGAAACTTGGAAGTACGACGCTCGTATCTTTCATATTTCGGTATTTTATGCATGCGCTCGAGTTTCACGGTCACCGTCTTGGCCATCTTGTCGCTTACCACCACTCCTTCAAACACTCGTCCTCTGACCGATAACTTTCCATGAAACGGGCATCGTTCGTCCGAGCATTTTTCCTCAGGTGGTTTTATCCCCATGCCTACCATAACCTCACCTCTTCCGGATCTGTTCTTCTGGTCGTCCGACTAATTCCTTTCCGTTTACGGTCATCGCCTCACCATCAGGCCCTCTCAAGATGAATGTTGAAATGGACTTTTGAATTTTTTTAGTTTTTCCCTCATGCTCTATCACCACCATATTACGCGTTTCGTCCACGATCTTTCCAGAGACACCCAGGAGAGTGGGATCTGAACTGTGAGCGACCTCCGCCTCGAGCCCGATGAGTCCTTGCTTGAACAAACTCCGCTTTACGGCCATTTTTTGCCACCTTTTTATCTCACATCGATCATGTCCTGGGAGAATCCCATCCCGACCAGCACTTCCTTTACGCGTGTCTTGTGGTCACCTTGGAGCTCTATGCGCCCTTCCTTCGAAGTTCCGCCACACGCAAGTTTTGATTTGAGATCCTTTGTGAGATCCTTCAGGTTCACCTGCTTTTCGTCCAGTCCCTCTATAATGGTTACGACCTTGCCGAACTTTCGTTTCATCGAGTACACGCTTATCCGCTGCTGCTCGCGTGAGATCTCTTGGCAGACGCAGAGTTCCTTCGGTAACCCACAGACCTTACAAATCTCCTGCGCGCTCATGCACCTCCTTTTTCCTTCATTACCGTGAGTATTCTCGCTATGGCACGCTTGAGTTCCCGGATCTTGGCCGGGTTCTCAAGCGATCCGCCCGCGGCCGCCGTCGCCCGCGCCCGGGCCAGCTCACCCCGAAGCTCTTTGAGCTTTTCGACCATCTCCTCCCGGCTCATTCCTCTGATCTCCTCAGCTCTAAGTATCGCCATCTTCTTTTCCTCCCTCGTCGGACCGGCTTTCGATTTCCTCCCCGGCCGCCACGGAACCTGAGGGCTCCATGGGTTTTGTCTCTTCCTCGATCTTAATTTCGTCGGGGAGCGACACATCCGGAGGCATTATGCTAACCTTCACTCCTGCGACCCCAGGTTTCAGCTTCGCCTCGGCATATCCGTGACTTACGAGTTTCTCCGCTGGTTCGCCAGCTTTGCTTATGTAACCCTTATAAAATCGTTCTCTTCTGGAACGCTCTCCGGCTATCCTCCCGGAGATCGTTATCTCCACACCTCGAGCACCAGCTTCCATGATCCTGCGGGTCATGATGTGACCGATCCTCCTTGCGCTCACCCCGCGCTCCAGAGCGAAAGCTATACGCTTTGCCATTATCGGACCGGAGAGCTCAGGCTTTGGTATTTCCACCACTTCTATCTGGGGATTTTCCAATCCAAATCTCTTTTCAAGTTCCTCGGTGAGCAGTTTTATGCTTCTTCCCTTGCGACCTATCACCATGCCCGGCCTGTCCACATAGAGCGTGACACGAGTTCCGGTCGGCACGCGCCTTACATCCACTCCACCATAACCTGCCTGCCCTAGCTCCTGGACGAGGAAAGTTTCAAGTTCAACCCGTTTCAACCCACGCTTTATGAAAGTCCGCTCGATCGGCATCACGGAACCTCCTTCAAAATTATCTCAACATTTGTAAGCGGCTTGTTGTGTGGGGTCGCTCGACCAAATGCTCTTGGCAGGATTCCGGGAACGGTGATCCCCTTATAGGCGCTTGCATGGACTATCCTAAGCTTTTCCGTGTCGAGGCCCTTATAGCCCGCGTTCGCCTCGGCGTTTTTCAGGACTTTCAGGATCTCCCGAGCGGCCTTGACCGGGTACTGTCCGCTGCCGCCCACTCCTTTTCTGTGAGCAAGTTTTTTTCGATGGCGCATGAAAGGAACGGCCTTTTTCTTTTTCTGAACATCTTCCAGGTATCTCTTGGCGGCGTCAAGGCGCATATTACGGATCGCGCGGCAAACCTCCATCGCATGTTTCGGGGAGATCCTCATCTCCCTGCCAAAGGCTTTCCCGCATGGACCTTCAACCCTGGTGGAATAACCGAACTTTGGCATCGCAGATCACTTCAATGGTACGTAGAGAGAGCTTCTGGTCGCACCTATCCCCGGCGTTCCGTGGGTGACTTTTTTCCGAGTCATGGAAAATTCTCCCAAACGATGCCCGATCATCTCGGGTTTAACCTCAACATTGACAAATTCCTTCCCGTTGTGCACGGCAAATCTCAGGCCCACCATTTCTGGAAGTATGACCATCTCCCTACAATGGGTGCGAATGGGCCCATCTTTTCCCGCTTCCCTAAACTTTCTTATCCGCTCGAGCAGTTTCTTTTCCCTCGGAGTAAATCCTCTCTCCAACGAACGTCTCTGTCTCGCCGGTAAGAGCTTCGCGAACTCATCCAATGAAAGCTTCTGAAGTTCCTCGAGTGCGAACCCTCGGTAAGTGAACTTTTTCGGCATGATATCACCTTTCACCTGTCCTTCTCGCCGCTATTAATCCCACCTTTTGTCCCGGCGGTGCTCCTCTCTTAATGGTCTTGGGCCTCCCAGCATGTTTTCCACGTCCCCCTCCAAAAGGGTGATCGACAACGTTCATCGCCACACCTCGCACATGAGGATAAGGTTTCCCTCTTGAAAGCATAATATGGTGACGTTTTCCGGCCTTGATCAGCGGTTTGTCCAGCCGCCCTCCTCCAGCCACAGCCCCTATCGTGGCACGACACCGGGGATCGAAATCTTTTATCTCCCCGGATGGAAGTTGGACGGTCGCACGACCGACGTCATGAGCGATCAGCGTGGCATAGGTTCCAGAGGACCTCACAAACTGTCCACCTCCCCCAGGCCTGGACTCGATATTGTGAATTGGGGTTCCCTCCGGGATCTCCGCCAACGTCAATGTGTTTCCAAGTTTAATTGGGGCCGAGATACCTGCCGCTATCCTGTCCCCCACCTTTATACCTGCCGGAGCGAGGACCAGACGCTCCTGGCCATCCCCATATCTGACCACAGCGACAGGAGCACTCCTACCAGGATCGTTGAGTATGTCGACCACTACTGCCTCACCAGGCTCATCCAGTGGAGGTAACTTTACCTCTCCCAGCCTCCTCCATGACTTCGCACGATATGTGGGCGAACCTTTCCCAAGACGCTGCGCTCTGATACGTTTTCCCATCTAAATCATCCCCAACTTGGCCGCTATTTCATCCGCCATGAATTCGGGCGCAAGTTTGACATAGGCCCGTTTTCGTCCATCGGGAGTTATCTCCACCTTCACGTTGTCCACTTTCACGTCAAAAAGCGTTTCCACGGCATGTTTGACATCAGCTCTGGTGGCTTCTCGATCTACGATGAAGATGAGTTTGTTCTCGGACTCAATTATCTTGACGGCTTTTTCCGTAGCTTGGGGATAGAGCAATACCTTATGTGGATCCTTCATGAAAACACTCCCTCTGTCAGTTTCTGAATGGCTCCCTTGGTCCACAGGGTGAGGCGCCCGGGTTTACCGCCAGGAGCAAGCGTTTCAACATCAAGTTCGGAAACTTTTACCACCTCGACACCAGGGAAGTTCCTCGCTCCCCTGACTATCCCTCCGTCCTCGTTTACCACCAAGAGGGGGCCAACCGCCTCTTTATATCTCCTCCCACGTACCTTGCCACGTCCGGCCCGAATTCGTTTGCTCTCCTTAACGCGCTCGATATCACCCCACAGACCAAGCTTTTTTATGACATCCCGAACATCACTGGCCTTTCTCAGTTTCTCGAACTCATCGGTAACGATGACTGGGATCCCGACCACGCCGTCGACCACATGACCCCGGCTGGAAATCAGCTTTTTCTCCTTTGTAGCAGCGATGGCAGAACGAATTGCGAGCCGACGTTCTTTCCTGTTTATACGTTCTCTCAGGACCTTTTCCACCTTCGGAGGATGGGCCCTCCTCCCACCCACCGTATGTGGTGAAAACGCACCCATTCCGGCAGCTGGATATCTGGTCCCCTTTACCCTTCTGGTTCTCGACACGCCGAAACCTTTGCCCCAGGTTTCCGCGGACGTTCTCTTTCCGGCCATGACATCCGCTCCCCAAGGTTGCAATCTGGCTGTCTGAGCGGCGAGAACAGCCCGTTTTATCACATCTGGTCTGAGCTCTGTGTCAAACACCGGAGGAAGCTCGATCTCCTCGAAGGGTTTTCCATCCAGCGAAAAAATATGAACCTTCATGTTCATGCACCTTGGTGAGATGAAAGAGCCACATGGGTGATCGACGGTGGTGATGTGGGAAGGGTAGGTCTGGGTCTCACGGGACGTCTGAGCTGTATCAGACGCTTTGTTGGACCTGGAACCGAGCCAGACAGCACCACAAACTCGCTCCTAACAGGGCCGTATCGGAGAAAATCTCCTTTAGGAGTGATTTCCTTACCGTCGCTGCCGATTTTCAGGATCCGTTTGTTAAACTCCGTCCGCTGGTGGTAGCCCATCTGTCCGGCTGCGGGGACGGTCCACATCACTCTCGCGGGAGACCAAGGACCCAATGTTCCGACCTGTCGGCGGCCACCCTCTGTTTTCCTAGGCAAAATTTTTATCCCCCAGCGTTTGACGGGACCTTGGAATCCCTTACCCTTGGTTATCGCAAGAACGTCCACATACTCTCCCTCTTTGAACACATCCGAGATCCGGACCTGTTTTCCGAGAATTTCTTTGGAATAGTTCCATCGTTCTTCTACCGAATTTCCGCTCACCCTGATTTCGATAATATCTGGCTTTTTCTTGGGGAGATTGGTCATCTTCGGCTGAGTACAGGCTATAACGCGAATATCCGCCACCTTCCCTCCCTTGACCAACTCCTCCGCCCGCTCTAGGGTCTTTTGCGCGTCGTACTTCTTCGGAAGCTTTATCACCCGGGAAAGTTCCCGTGGAACGTCACTGGCCCAGACCTCGGACACCGTGTTCAACCCACGTGAGGTCGAAACGTAAAGACGAACAGCGCATACGAGGAGAGGTGGGGTCTCGATCACGGTCGCCGGAACACATATTTCCTGGCCTGCAGTCATGCTGCCCTTGTGATCATCTATCATGAAAAGCTGGATCATCCCCGCTTTATACCCGGCCACACCCTGGAGACCGAGCCTTGCTTCCGCTGGCCAAGCCCGCACCTGGGCTACTGGTCTGGGAGCTCGCACGCGTGGCATGTAAGCGAGCGAACCCCGCCTTGGACGATGTTTTCGTCTTCCCATTTTATCTCCCTGTGAGCGCGTTCAGCACCGAAAGCGTGGCCATGAGTGCCTCCTCGGTCCTAACCGTCGCGGTCCTCTGTCCGGGGATCGTGTTCACCACAGCGTCGAAGAGCTCTTCAATATCGACGCCCTGACGCCTGCAGATCTCGAAGAGACCGGCATACGGTCCCCCGAAGGCCACCCCCACGCTTTTGGGGCTGCTTTCTTTTATACCCCTCACGGCCTCATATAAATTTCTGCCGCGTCTAGAGGTTCCTATTTTGTAGTCTATATCGAGCCGATTTAAGCCCTCTCTGAGGCTGTTAGCGGTCAGCACTTTATATCCCCAATATTCCTTCACATCCTCCCTGGACACCTGGCTGACCTCCACCCTCCCATCTCCCAATCTTTTGCCCAATTTAACCGTTAAACGACACCCACTCCGCAGTCTTTTCCTGATTATGCCTTTTTCTCGAAGACCCATCTCCAAAAGACTACCACCTTCACCGCTCTGAATGACCACCGCTTCCCGTAAATCTCCGAGCTTAATTTTTTCTCCATCCAATGGGTGATGGGGCGTGCGAAGGGGAGGCAATAAACCGGCATATCGTAGTTCTTTCGTGCGAGGAAAAATGAACTTACGGAGATACTGAGGGGTCTCCGCATACCGCAGAAGCGAAACTATCAATTTTCTTTCAACTTCCTGATCTCTCGAATGAGGATCGTCATCATGATATATGCAGACCTTATTCACCCCAAAAATAGCCAACGTCCGTGCTACCCACCCAATCTTAACCGTCTTCTGACGTAACTCTGAGGTATCGGTCACCAATGATGACGGTAAAAGAACCGATAAAGAGCTCGACACCATACCTTAGCCCTTTGCCACCCCCAGGGGCACAAGTCTTGCCACCTTGCGAGCAATTCCGGCCCTATGGGAGACATCACAAACCTTATCTATGTCTTTATAAGCTTGCGAACACTCCTCCGCGATCACGGAAACTTTGGCAGCGCGAACGATGATCCCCCTAGATTCAAGTTCCTTCCGTACCTTCTCCCCCCAGAACTGTTTCAGAGCAGCTGTACGACTTAGATGCCGCCCAGCGCCATGCGCAGTTGAGGAAAAGGTCTCCAGCGCCGCCTGTTTGGTTCCCACCAGCACATATGAAGCTGTACCCATGTCCCCGGGAATCAAAACCGGTTGTCCAACTTCACGATATATTGAAGGAATATCTGGATGACCCGGACCGAATGCGCGCGTCGCTCCCTTTCGGTGCACAACGACCTTCCGCTT
>QMWE01000016.1 GCA_003661465.1 Hadesarchaea archaeon | reverse complement strand
GCGCTTGAACCTCACCCAGCGTGATATCAGATCCATGTTCGAGAGCGACGCCCACAGACAGCTGAGCCTGGCCGATTTCCTGTGATTTATTATTTAAGGGGCGTAATTCTATTCAGGTGCCGGGGTAGCGAAGCCAGGTAACGCGCCAGACTCGAGATCTGGTTCTCCACCGGAGAGCAGGGGTTCAAATCCCCTCCCCGGCGCCATCGAGACTTTCGTTGGCTGAGATTGGTTACAGCAGCCGCCTCGTAAGCAATAGAGGGTGAGTAAGTTCTACCGGCGGCTCCACATTACTGAACACGGCCAGTTCGGAAAGGCTGGTTCACATTTCAGAGTCCTCCGCATATAGCCTCAACTTTAGAGCAGATTTGCCGCTGGGCCTCGGGGCAGGACAATGGTCACGCTGGCTCCTAGAGCTGCGGCACCTTCGGACGTTCGCAGGTTGCATCGGCTGGTCGAGGGAATCTAAACAAGCGGCGCGCGGGGCACTGATGGCGCAGGAGGTCACGCGGGGCGCTGAGGAGCTGCTGGGGATTCACGGGTTATGAGATAAGAATTTTACAAACCTAATTGATAGTTGGATGGGAAGTATGAGCAGTCGGTTCACTATTGTTGATTTGTTCGGAGCACCTAGCGGTCACCCAGTATCCGATCGGCCACATCACCGAACCGAAAGACTTCGTTTTGAGGAACAGGACCATGACGCTGATTTCCAACGCGAGCATAATCGTGGAAGCGGGGAAAACGAGCGGCGCAATCTCCCAGGGATGGGAAAGCCTGAGGCTCGGCAGACAGCTCTGTCTCTGGCAGGCGCTGCTGAAGAAAAATCTGGAATGGCCGAGGAAGATGCTCGACTACGGCGCGCACGTTCTCAGGACTCCCGCTGACATCGAACGCATAATCGACGAGTTCATTCCTTCCGTGGAGGGGGCGGTCCAGATCAGAGAGGTAGAAGGTCTTGAAAGCCCCTCCGTATCTTGAATTCGGCTCCATCCTTTCTTATGCCTCGCCGGAGTTAAGACATGTAGGAACTTCCAAGAAACGCCTTTCGGAGCCTGGGCACGGGTTTTGTCACCTTCAATATACATCGTATTATTGAGAGGCTTCCCCGGCGCTTAACTTCAGGTCAAAACTCCCTTTTCTCCATATTTTCTCAAGCGCCCCCAAGGATCTATGACTCAACGCGCTTAAACTTATTAATTTTGATTTCCCAAAAGTACCGAGGTGGATAAAAAAATAAACGTTCTCCAGTGGCACGGCAACCTCGGGCTCGGGGCCTACATTAAACTGGCATGGATAATCCCAAAATATTCGAACAAAAAAATTTTCAACTTCTTCATAGGGGCCTCGGCGGCGCCCGGGCGGTCGGATGCCTGCCTCGCGGTTTTCGGGGTCTACGGCCCCAAAAACGTAAATCCAGCCATTTTTCGTGCGAACCTTGGTCTCGTCGACGACGAGGCAGCGCCTTCGCTTGCGTTTGACACGGCATCTCCTACTTTTGCTCCGACTTGTTGGAGCCAGTACCATATCACCGAGTGCGCCACCGTTTCAAGTTCTAGATCTCCGAGCAGGCGCTGCGTCTGCCTGAGGCTGGGGCTCTCTAGGTAGAGGTAGCAGGCGAAGACCTTCGCCTCGGGTGGCTTCTTATTCCTCAGAAAAGCCTTTTTGGCTGACCCTCCAAATGCATAGGGGAGAAAGGGTGGACAGGAACTCTTTGAGTTCTGGTTGCATAGGTTAAACCTCCTTGCAATTGTTCACCCCTCCCCTCGTCAGCCTTCATCGATGATGAATTACGAGTCAAAAACTAAAGCTTTATTTGAACAGCATCCTCCTCCCAACGATAAGGATTTTATATATTCAGAGAAAAGGTCTATAGGCACAAATGGAGGGACTGAAAAGTTGACGTTCATCGGTGTTGGAATGGAAGCGGAATGTGTTGGGTGGTGAAGCTGGTGTTGGGTGGTGAAGCGGGTGGCGTCTCGAGGTTCAAATCACAAGGTTTTGATGTTTTCTCTTGCCCTCGCCGGCGTGTTTCTTCTCATGGTCGCGGTTCAGGCAGCACCGGTTGGAGCGGACCATTATTATGTAAGGGCAGGTGGACCATACGGCAACGGAGATGCATTGTCTTGGGAGAACGCGACCGGAACGATAGAGAACGCGATTGAGAACTTCGCCGGAGAGGGCGATGTAATTCATGTAGATGATGGAACCTATATTGAGAACATAAATGTAGACAATGAGATCACGATTATCGGAGAGAACGGCCCGTCCAAGGTCATTGTTGTAACTCCAAATTCAGATGATCATGTTTTCGAAATACTCGACAACAACGTCACGATAGGTGGGTTCACGATTGCCGGAGCCAACGGCACTGGAACCATAGCAGGGGTGTATGTAGGAGGTGTTGAAAATGTACTCATCGAGAACAATGTGATCGAAAACAACGTCTATGGCATCATCTTTGATCAGTTTGCCTTCAAGTGCACGGCCGACAACAACATTGTAAGGAACTCGAGTCAAGACGGGATCTTTCTATACGAGGCCGACAATATTGAAATAACCAACAACACCGTGGAGAACAACTCAGATTACGGCATCCACCTCCGGTCCTCTGACAACAACACCCTCTCGGGGAACACAGTGGAGAACAACTCATCTTACGGCATCTTGCTCGACGGCTCCGACTACAACACCCTCTCCAACAACACCGTGGAGAACAACTCCAACCACGGCATCTACCTCTATAATTCCGACTACAACACCCTCTCCAACAACACCGTAGTGAACAACTTAGCTCGCGGCATCAGTCTTCACAATTCCTCCGACAACAACACCCTTTCGGGCAACACCGTGGAGAACAACTCAGAGTACGGCATCTACCTCGGCAGCTCCCGCAACAACACCTTTTCCGGCAACACCGTCGAGAACAACTCCAACCATGGCATCTGCCTCGACGGCTCTCGCAACAACACCCTCTCCAACAACACCGTAGGGAACAACTCCAACGCCGGCATCCACCTTAGCGGCTCCTCCAACAACACCCTCTCCAACAACACCGTAGAGAACAACAGCAGTGAGGGCATCTGGCTCTACTTTTCCCCCAACAACACCCTCTCCAACAACACCGTGGAGAACAATTACAATGGAAGCGGCATCTATCTCTCCAATTCAGACTATAACACAATTGAGAATGATAATTTCAGGTATAACTGGTATGGAATTTATATAGACTCGGGTGCGGACAACAATACTTTTCTCGCAAATGTTGTGGAAAACAGTAGTTCGGAGGGGGTCTATCTAGAATCTTCGGAAAACAACAGATTTATCCTCAACACGATTGATAACAACGGATCAGATGGTATCTACATCTATGAGGCTTGGAATACAGTTCTTGAGAACAATTTGGTCGAGAACAATTGGGCAGGCATCGATATTTATGACTCCTACAATACAGGTTTAGACAACAATCGCATTAACAACAGCACCAATTACAACTTTGGCGTGTTTGGATACGCAGCCATACATTATATCCACGATATAGACAACACCAACCTCGTGAACGGGAAGCCGATCATCTACCTTGTTGGGGAGAACAACATTGTAATCAATCAAGATAACAACATCGGATATCTTGGATTGGTAAACCTTCATAATGCGAGGGTAGAGAATGTGGTAATTGGATATAACTATCAGGGAATTCTTCTGGCCGCCGTGACGAATTCCCACTTTGAAAACCTGGTGTTGGAGAACAACGATTATGGGATATCATTATTTGAATCCGACAATAACACGGTTCTCAATAGTACTCTTGATAAAAACGCACAAGCAATTTCATTGAGAAATTCAGACAACAACACTATCTCAAATATCACCGCGACGAATAATTCCACTTATGGAGTAATTATTGAGGATTCCTCCACGTACAATGATGTCACCAACAACACGATAGGTGGTGGTGCAACCTCCTTGATTCGGGTTGGCTCCTCTTCCAACTACAACACCATAGATAATAACCTCTTGGAAAACTCCAGCTCTCGTGGAATTCAACTTCTCTACGTAAATAACAACGTGGTCAGCAACAATACGATTGATAATGTTGATCGGGGCGTTTATCTCAGCGACTCCGACAACAACACCATAACAAATAACACTATAGAGAACTGCTCCGATAAGGGGATCTTTCTCCAAAGCTCAGACAACAACACCATAACAAGCAATACAATAGATAATTGCTCCGATAAGGGAATCTTTCTCAACGACTCGGACGGCAATACAATATCGAATAACACGGTGGGCACATGTGGGACATACGGAATTTATCAGATGAATTCTTCTCAGAACAACTACCTCTATCCCAATACATACGATAATCTCAAGGGCTTCCTCACGATCTCCAGTGTCGCGAGTTCAAACGTGGGGACTAACTCCGCCACGATCACCTGGACCACCTCAGTGAGCGCAAACAGCAAAGTTGAGTACGGCACGAGCACCAGTTACGGCTCGAGCGTTTCCAGCGCCTCCAATGTCACCAGCCACTCCCTCTCCATCACCGGCATCGTCTCGAGCACCCTCTTCCACTTCAGAGTGTGGTCCGCTGATTATGAAAATAATAACTGGGTCATCACCGGCGACTACACATTCACCACCACCGGGCTGCCGACACCGACCATCTCCAGCTCCACCCACACAGAAGGGGTTACATCCAGCAACGCTTCTCCCTCCTTCAGCTGGAGCCAAGTGGGCGACTCCGATATGGTGGACTTCAAGTACATGCTCTACCCCTATGAGAGCAGCTGGAAGAGCACAAACAGCACAAGCGTTTCCTACTTAGGAGTGCCCGACGGGACGTACATTTTCAAGCTCAAGGCTTACGATGGGGGCGGGGAAAGCGGTGTCGATGAGTACACAATAACGATTGATACGACTCCATCAACGATTGAACTCAGTGGAGCCGCCGCTGGTGCTACTGAGACGGCTACGGGCTGGTCGCTCACCACTACCCAGAGCACCTTCACCCTGAGCGGGCGCGTAGAGCCCGGCGCCCAAGTCACGATAAATGGGGCATCGGTCTCGGTCGCCGGCGACGGGAGCTTCAGCAAGACCTTCACCCTCTCCCCCGGGCAGAACGTCTTCACCATCCGCGTGGTCGACACCGCCGGGAACATCACCGAGAAGACCCTGACGGTGAACTACTCCCCGACGACGACGCCAACAGTAGTGGCCCCGCCTGTTTCCCCATCAATGATGTCCATCATTGCGGTGATAATTCTCATCTTCGTGATAGTCGGTGTGGCCTTCAGCTTCACGAGGCCCAGGAAATAAGCTCAGAAAGAATCCCTATCTTCTTCTGAGCAAACCATGCTGAAGCACCTTGCCACGGCCTCCTGAATGAACTCTTGAGTTATCCTTGCCCCCGTCTGCCTGAAGCCCTTTTCTAGGAAGTCCACAGACTCCTCCGGCGTGAGCCTCCTCAGCGTTATCTCAAACAGGGCCCTCCCGGTGAGGGGGTGTTTCCCGGTTCTTGGGTTTGAGAAAGTCGTAGAGCACCCCAACCTGTGACCCCGTCAAGCACAGCACGAGGTTTTTTTAGGTGATCGTAGACATACGCGAGCAGGTGGGGGAACCTGAATTGGATCAAGCTCCTGAGCTCCTGAGCCTCATCTATCGCCACCACCAAGCTGAGCCCCTAGCTCGCTGCCCAGTCGTTCATGGTTTCGAGGAGATCTCCTAGGTTTGGCCTCCGCTTCACGCCCCACGCGATTTTAATAGAGGAGGGGGACACCTCCACTCCCCGGAGCCGTTGGAGGTGTTCACGGAGCCTTTTCACCACACCGCTCCGCCGTTCGAGAAATGCCCGGATGGCGTTGCCAATTCCCTCCATAAATTCTCTTTCTCTGAGTTCTCTCTCACCGGCCATCTTCCTAGTGTCGAGCAGGATGTGTGGAACTCGATACTCATGAAGGAAGGTGAGCAGGACGCTGGTTTTTCCAGCCCTCCTTGGTCCGAGTACTAAAATGATTCTTGAGTGCTTCACTCCCTTCTTTAGTTCTTCAATTCCTTTTCAAAGTTGTAGAGATCCTCTTTCTTGGATTTTGGGGTTAAATCGAAATACATGCCTTTCACCTGCTGGGGGTACCACCAGTTACTGGGAGCACAGCCATTATTATAAACCAGCGTTCTTCTGTGAGAGACATCGCCGAGCGCACCTTGTGAAGGAACACCATGAGGCGGCGATGCAGACGGTTGCAGCCAAGTTCATCATCGTTGCGATGGTACCCATCTTCGCGGTGGCCGAGGTAGTCTTCAAATTTACAAAACCAAAATAGACTTTTTTTGAAGGAGAGATCACCTTTCGGGCCACATTTTAACGCACGTTCGGCACCGATTGGGCTTGAACCAAACGACGGGGCCGTTCGGGCGCCTCCGGATCCTCCGCGAAAAACTCGCCCTTTCGTAGTCCGCCGGGGGCTTTTGACCCCCAAGCCACGCTCCTCTCCCCGGCGCCATGTTCGCAGGTATACGAACGAGAGAGATCATCTTTTCTCGAACCCACGTTCCTCGATCTCCCCGCCCGGAGTCCTTTCGCTGAAAACCTGTGCCGAGAACCTGCTTATCCTGATCTCCCTGTCGAGCCAGGCGTCCGGCATCAGGCCGGCTTTCATACACGCGTGAGACAGAAACTCCTCTGCATCCCATTTCCACTCCACGGCCACCTGGGGGAGAAGGAGACCTGCGTGGCCGCCGTATTCCACGATGAGCCCATCCCTTCCCACCACTATGGCGCCGGGGTACTCGCGCGGGTCATCCACCTCTATCGGTTTCGGCTTGGTGAGCACGCTTACCTCCACCAGGATTTTGTTCAGTTCGCTGACCTCCAGTGGCGGAAATCGGGGATCCCGGGTCGCGGAACTTATGGCAGAGTCGATCAGGGCGTCGATGAGGGGCATCGTGGGCATCGGGTGGCCTATACACCCACGAAGTTCACCGTGTTTTGTCAGGGTGACGAATACACCCCGAGGCTTTTTTAGTTCCTCGGAGACGTTTTTCACGGACGGTAGTCTTTTTCCTCGGATATGTGCCTCTATCACCCTCCTTGCCGTTTTGACCAGGAACGTCCCTTCCTCAAGGGTCAGCATGTTTGTTCCCTCAGTTCATTATAACGTGAGATCGTCTCGATTATCGTTTTCCAGTGCTTTCCCTCCCAGTATATCTTTCCGCATTTTGAACATCGCCAGAATTTTTTTCCACTCTTCAGAACCGAATCTGGAACGAGCCCCACGACCGCCTCCCGGTTGACGGATCTCAGCACCCCGTTGCACGCCGTGCACCTGGAGTTCTCCGGGTCAATTTTTATCCTGTGGCCCAATTTTTTCGAGATCTCGACCAGCTGGGAGGTGACATCGCCTGTTTTGATGGGAACGGTTTTTATCCCGGCTTTTCTGGCACTTCGATACAGCGAAAGGTCCCTGGTCAGGAGAACTCTTTTTTCGCGTCTGGCCAGATCCAGCAGGACTTCATCCTGGTCCTTTTCCGGCACGGATAGATTGCCGATGTAAACGACATCGTACCCGGAGAGACGTAACCAGCGCGTGAGCTTACCGAGCATTCCATCGGTTACAAATTTCATGAGCTTCGAAGGTGATATTCTCCGTTGCTCAAAAGTAGCTGTCGATATAACGCGACTCCGCGAGCATGAGAGACGGGTTTCCAGATCTCCTTGGTTCCTCAAAACCCGTTTTCATGATTTTTTACCTCATACCTGTGATCCTCTTTTGGATGAAGATCGGGATTCTCACTTTTTGGTCTTGACCAGCCTCTCCGCCAGTGCTCCGATGGCCCTTGCTGCGCGCGACTTGGGTTCGAGTATTATCAGAGGTATCCCCTTGTTCAAAGCTCGGTTCGCGTCCTCGTCCTCCGGGATCAGGCCTATAACGGGGACGTTCAGGATGGACTCTATTTCCTTTGCGCTGATCTCAAATTCTTCCCCGCGCACGCGGTTCAGCACCATGCCGATCGGAGAGAGACCAAGAAATTCGGATATGAGGCGAGTCTTCATGCAGTCGGAAACGGAGACCATATCCGGGATCGTTATCAGCAGGACTTCCCGGGAGGCTCGAAGAGCCGCAATGGTCTCCCTTCTCAGTCCGCTGGGTGTATCTATGATCACGAAGTCGGTTCCTTCTGGAACGGTTCGCATGAGTCCAGCCAGGTACTCGGGCTTGGCCCTTCTCATTTGATCTAAGCTGACAGCAGCCGGGGCTATTTTGACTCCCTTAGGTCCGGTATACAGTACTTCGGATATGGAGATCTCCCCCGCCAGAGCGTCGTTTATCGTGTATACGGATTTTTCCAGCTTAAACAAAAGCGCGAGGTCGGGAGTGGTCAAGCCCGCATCCACGATTATGGTGGATTTGCCGAGTTCTGCGAGGGCGATCCCGAGATTCGCAGCTATGGTTGTACGTCCCACACCTCCTTTACCAGAGGCGATAGCGATCAGCCGCATTTTGATTCCCTTGAACTCTATTCTTAATCTACTAAAATATCGTGGTGAAGGACCAATTTCTCCCGTTTATAAATCAAAGTGGCTTAAAGGGAAGTGGTAACATGGCCGAAAAATACGACGTCATCGTTGCGGGATGCGGCCCGGCCGGTCTATCCGCAGCCAAGTCGGCAGCTTCTGAGGGCGCCAAGGTCCTAGCTCTCGAGCTACAGGCTCAGGTAGGGGGCTGTACAGGTTTCGCGAGCTGGGTACCGACCAATCTCTTGGACTCCAAGCTGAAACGGGCAGTGGTTGCACGGTTGAGTGAGGTGAGGGCACGATCTCCCTGGAACGAGCTCACCATACGGGGTGACTTCGGAGTCATAGTGGACAGGCAAAAGTTCGACAGATTGCTGGCCGCTGGCGCATCGGAGAAAGGAGCGGATATCTGGCTCAGCGCTCCTGTGATGGATCTCATTTTTAAAGGAGGTAAAGTGGCCGGTGTTCGGATAAAGGCTAGCGGATGGTCGGAGCAGATAGAGGGTGAGGTGGTCGTGGATGCAACTGGCTTAGGTGGTGAGTGGTCGGGTCTATTCTTCAGGAAGGCCTTGAACAGAGACTGGAAGAGAGAACTTTTGGCGTTCAGTAGCGAGTATCTGATGGCCAACGTCCAGGATGAAAAAAGTGCCGATCTCGTATTCACGTCTTATCTGGCTCCTGGAGGACACGCTTGGACGTATCCGGCAGGGAAGGGTTTCGCCGTGGCTGGTATCAGGGGAGAGCGCATTCACCCAGATATCGCACTGGACGAGTTTCTCGGGAGATACTCCATACCCAGATTTTCGGGGTCCGTCCCCGTTGCTTCCTCCAGAAGTAGGGTGTTTTTGGATGGACCTCTGGACCGTACGTGTGCAGATGGAATAATCTCCGTGGGAGCCGCCGCCGGTCAGCTTTACCCATTCTCCGGACACGGAATATCGTACGCGCTCAGATGCGGGGAGATGGCCGGCAGAGGCGCCGTGGAGGCGATCACCGAAGGTGACGTGTCCGGAAAGAGATTATCTGCGTATGAAAACGCGTGGAGATCCAAATTTGGAACGGAGTTTAGAATAGGAAAACTTATGAGGGCCTCGTTTGGGGTCTCCCAAGATCGAAAAATAGACGCGATGATACGCATGTTAACAGAAAAACCGAAGCTTCAACGTGCTTTCATCAGAGCGTTCGCAGGTTTCGACCCCGAAGATCAGCTTAGACTTCTGTTGAAAGATGAGGACATAGCATCCGTGATGGCCAAGGAACTCAGGATGCTCGTCCGGTAGCGGCGTGGGTGGTCCTGATGCGCTGCCCTCAGTGTGGAAGTTCTGCCGTTCTTTACGATCACGTCAGAGGGGAGCGGATATGTACCCAGTGTGGATTTGTCATAATGGAAAGATTACCCGAGCCGGGTTTTGGGTGTAGTTCTAGCACGAAAACTGAGAGGACAGGCGTCATTTCCGCGTCGGATCTCACGCAGCACGATCTGGGTCTTGGAAGCGGGTTCGACATCTCGAGGGGTGTGCCTCCAAGTTTACGTGCCAAGCTAAGACGATTGCACATGTGGCACCAGCGTTCTCGCGTGAGGGGGTGGGACGACAGAAGCCTGCGCGAGGCTCTTCTGGAACTGGACAAGTTGTGCGAGGATTTGGGGATTCCGAAGGGTATAAAAATTGAGGCCAGCGTCAGGTATCGGCAGGCTAGGGTGAAAAGGATAACTGCTGGCAGGGATCTCCATCAGATCCTGGGAGCGTTATTGTTCATCACGTGCAGGGCGAGGGGCCTCCCACGCACAGAGGGCGAGATCTACCGTGCGGTGAGCAGACGTTCAACTGCCAAGAGAAAGCTCAATCTCCGTGGATTCCGGAAAATGGTAAAGTTGCTCACACGTGAGCTGAAGATAAAGTTGCCACGTATCCCGGCTGATGATTATATCGACAGATTTGCCTCACAGCTTCGGTTGGGTGGAAGGGTGGTTGACAGAGCTCACAGTCTCCACAAGTCTCTTCCATGGAGGTTCGTCCAGTCAAAATCACCAATTTTCTTGGCCGCACTTTCACTTTACATTGCGGCAAATTCGGTCGGAGAAGAAGTCACCCTTGACAAGATCGCGCGTGGGTGCGGTGTGGGGGTCTCAAGTCTCTCCAAGAACGCCGTTATGGTGAGACAGCTTTTGGCAGGGGAATGATAATCTCCCCCTCCTCCGTGTTTCCAACTTTTTCCGTTTTTCCCATCAAATATAGTGCCGCCGTGAACGCGGCCATGGAGGCATCTACTTCGTGCTCGCTTTTTTCTTTAAGTCGAAAACCCAGCTTTTCAAGTCCTCCGATCCACCCCTTGCGGTTTGGTGTGTCGAAAAGTATTTTTCCAGAAGTGGTGGGATGGACTTCTATCACGTCAATTCTTTCCTCCCGAAGTTTTTTTATCAGGAATTCTCCTCTTTCAGTGAGTGATCTCATACCACCAAAAAGAGGAGGAAGTACACGGTATCCACGACTTATGAGAACCCGGTCAGCTTTTCTCAAATTTCCACATTTTGGCCGGCTGAGAGGTGCATCTACAGCGACTACTTCAGGACGATTCTGGAGGCACAGCTCGATTATCTCTTCATTTGGATAAACTAGCTGCGTTTGGATCCTTCGATTTGAGAGGACGGCAAAACCACTTGGATTGGTACAAAGTCCTGCCAGATCGATACCGACCGTTTTCATCATATCTACATTTTTTTATTTTCCAGAAATTTAGTTTTTGACTCATCGATTTTTTACAGGCTTCAGTGAGTGAAAATGGTTCACCTTGTCCCCCAGCTGGCATCTTTCAGCGTCAACAAGCTAAAAATGAAAATTGGCAGGATGATCAGCGCGTAGAGTGCGGGAAAGACAGCTCTCCACTTCCACAGTCTGGTTTCCTTCCTGCAGAACAGGGCATAAACACCTCCTGCTAACATCGTCCCGGTCAGATAAAATACTGGGTAGAACGGAAGCCCGGTGAGGAACGGCAAGATGAATAAACTGAAGAACAGAAATCCGTAGTTCATGAGATGCAGGGATGCTGAGGCGTAGAAAAAGAGGCTTCGAGTTCCTTTTTTGAATGCGAACGTGGACAGATACAGTGTTTCTCTTATCCAGCTCTTGGTCCACCTTATCTGCTGTTTGATAAATTTTTTCCAGTTGGACGGAACCACCGTGTACGCGATCGCTGAGGATTGATATACCACGTCGTGGGTCCGAAGGACCAAATTTGTGAGGGCTCTGTCCACCCCGGCCGTCACTTCCAGCCCTAGGAATTTTCCATACAGCCACTCCTTCATGACCGCGGGCGTTATCACGCTCTTGCGATACGCGCTGAAAGCTCCGGGACAACAGCTCACGAACCTCATTCTATCTTCGGCGCCCCTGAAGACCCTGAAGTTTGTGTAGTACCACCCATCCTGTAGCTTTGTCATCAGGGTCCTGTGCGGGTCCTTGACCCTCAGATGGCCGCTCACCGCGCCAACTGATTTGTGTTTGAACGGAGCCACTATGTGCAGTATGGAGTCCCGGTGGAGCATGGTGTCCGAATCGATAAATACGATGATCTCACCGCTGGCGTTTTTTATCCCCTCGGCCCTTGCAAATTTGTTCCCCCTGTTTTTCTGGAAAATTATCGACTTGATGCCCTTCATTTTCTTGAGTTTTTCAGAAATACCGTTGGTGCTACCGTCGTCTACCACTATTACCTCCTTTTTTCCCGGGTACCTCGTCTTCAAGGCCGACGATATCACCTTTTTCAGGGTTCTCCAGTTCTCGTTGTATACGGGAACCACGATCGATACGGAGGGGGTGAACTTAAGGTTGGGAGAAACGTGTTGATACCCGAGAGCTAGCGCGATGGTGGCTCCCAAGAAAAGCGTCACGAAAATGGAATAAAGAAGCACAAGTGGATTTGGTGTCCATGCTATTTTCCAAATTATCACGGAGATGAGAAACGTTAGCAGAAACCCCATACCCAGCTTTTTTTTCGTCAGGACAAAGTCCTTCAAGTCAATCTCCTTTTTCTTTTGTATAGTTCGTCTGCGGCCATCGCTCCCTTTATCAGGGGAAGTGAAGACTTTGAGCAATCAAGAAGATAGTGGATGTCCTTTGGGAGGCATTTTCCTCCGATCCCATCTCTGGCCTCCAAGATATTGGTGTTCCATTTCGTGTTGCAAGCTTTCCTGAGCATTTCAAAATCCAATCCGTTTTCGTCACATATGCGTTTCAGCTCCTCAGCAAAGGCTATCTGGATGTAACGATACGACTGTTCAGCGATCTTGGACATTTCCGCGAGCTCTATGGTCGGCACGGGTGTCACCGGTATCCCAAATTTCTTGTAGAACTCCATACCCCTTCTCAACGCTTGTTCATCTATTCCGCCTATTACCCTTGGTTGTTTCACCCCGTGATTGACGGGATCCTCTTTCCAGTATCTGTGAGGGACGTGAACCAGATTGACTGAATTTTTGAAAATCTCCGATAGCTTTCTGTGTGTTCCAAGTGACACAGTACTTGTCACGGACACCACGGGACGGTTTTTTGCTACGAGTGATATCTTTCTACATGCATCGAATATGTTCGACATATCTGGTTTGTCGTCTTTTATGCTGGTCGACACACAGACCACGTAGGCTGAGATCTCTCCGTGCGGTATCTCCTCCCATACATCGGTGGCATCCATCACAGCTCTCGCTCTTATCACGGCTTTTTTGTCGATATCGTACCCTATGGTTTCAGCCCCGTTCTCCGAGAAATATTTCCCGGCATTGAAACCTATCTCTCCTAATCCAACAATACAGACTTTTTCGCGCTCCGCCGTATGGATCCCCCAGTTTTTTACTAACTACTAATTATGATAATATCCTTTTAAACCTCCGATTATCCCAGTTTTTTGACGTTTATGGAAATTGGAAGCCAGCAAGACCAGTTTTCTCCAAAACTAGTCCGTTCCGGGACGCGGGCCGAACTTCAGGTCGAATCGGACGCAGCGGCTTAATTCGTCAGTGGAGTCGGTTTTGATATCGATTTAGTTTTTAAGCTATGGGATAAAATGGATGCAATGTGGGGCCGTAGTGTAGCTTGGCTAGCACGGCAGGCTCCAGTGGTTATTGTGGGTCTGCTGATGAAAGGATGATGACCCACTGGAGCGGCTAGAAGAGACCTGCAAACCCGGGTTCAAATCCTGGCGGCCCCACCAGTTTGTTTTGAAATTTGGGATTCGGAAACTGATGCCAAACTCTTCCTACTGAACGAAGCCCGTTGCTTGCCGACCCTCGGAGAGGAATTTGCTGCGGTTTAGGACTTAATAATTTAGATTGATGTCAATCGAATGGGAGAAAAAAGAAGAACTTGCAAGAAAAAGGTTAGAAAAAGAATTTGGAGTTCAGCTCAGGAGGCGAGAAGTACCTTAGAGGATGTGAGCAAGGGTATAAATTTTAGTTTCTCCAGATAGCTCAACAGTTGGTGAAGTCAAAACATTTACCTCGAGGGCAGAGGGGGAGTGCCGCATGGAAAAATATCCATGACTTCTGAATCTT